>CACYNZ010000018.1 GCA_902775835.1 uncultured Eubacteriales bacterium
TGAATCTCCCGGCCCCGCGCCTGGAGGAGATCGGGCTGCAGCTCGGCGCGGATGTGCCTTTCTGCCTGCGCGGCGGGTTCTGCCGGGTCGGCGGCATCGGCGAGGCGCTGACACCCCTGGGCCATGCGCCCGAATACCTGCTGCTGGTCATCCAGCCCTGCGGCGGGCTCTCCACCGGCACCGTGTTCGGCGCCTATCACGCAGCGTCCGGCATCTCGCATCCGGACATGAAGGATCTCATTCCCAGGATTCAGTCCGGAAAACCGGGCAGTTTGCCGGTGCACCCGGGCAATGTGCTTGAGCAGGCCAGTCTGCCCATGGCCCCGGAGATCGGCGATGCGGTGGATTTTCTCATCTCGTGCGGTGCGGTGTGCGCCCAGATGTCCGGCTCCGGCTCCGCCGTCTTCGGTGTCTTTGACGGACCCGATGCGCGCCAGCGGGCCCATGAGGCCGCCCTGCAGCGCTGGCAGGGCGTCTGGATGTGTGAAACCTGCGAAAAGCCTGTGCATTTCGTTTCGGAAAGCGGCGTTCCGGATTAATGGAATTCTCATGGAATCCTAGTGATTCCCTTGCTTTGCGCGCCTTGTGTGGGCCTTTCCTTTGTGCTATCATATCCGTGTTGCGATTCAATCGCTTCATTCAATTACCCGCAGGAGGACACACGCATGAGCGAGAATTCCAAGGACGGTAAGAAAAAGGGAAGCAGCAAGGCCGTCGGTCTGGCCATCGGCGCTGTGGTACTGACCTCCATTTTCGGGGTATCTGTTCCGCTGGTCATCCTCATCGGCGCAGGTGCTTTCGGCATCGGCAAGCTGGTGGGCATCATGAGCCAGCCGCTGGACCTGACCACGCACAACCGTCAGGACCGGCAGAAGCAGGAAGTGGAAGATCTCCGGATGAGCGGTGACGCGGAAGCCGACCCGGTCATTACCAAGGGGCAGGAAATGCTCAGGGAAATCCGGGCAGCCAATGACGCCATTCCGGACCCGGGCCTTTCCCGGCAGATGGATCAGCTGGAGGAACTGTGCGTGCAGATTTTCCGCACGGTTTCCGAAAAGCCTTCCAAGGCGCCCCAGATCCGCAAGTTCATGAATTATTACCTGCCCACCACTCTGAAAATGCTCAACAGCTACCGCACCATGCAGGACCGCGGTGTTTCCAGCCAGAATCTTTCGGAAGCGCGCAGAACGCTTTCCCGCGGCATGGACATGATCCTCACGGCCTGCCAGAAGCAGCTGGACAATCTGTACAAGGACACCATCCTGGATGTATCCACGGATATCGACGTTCTGGAGCAGATGCTCAAGCGGGACGGATTCACGGACTCCGCCTTCGAGGACAGCCATGTTTCCGAGACCGCGCGCACGGCCGCTGCCGCGCAGATGGGCGCCTCTTCCGTTCCCACCATTCATACCCCTGACATGGATGAGGAAGAAGATTTCCATTCGTATTATTCCAGCAAAAAACAGAAATGACATTGACAGAAGGAGGAACCCGCCATGCCTGAAAGCATGCCCATGCTCAGTCTGACCCCCGAAGTTCCGGATCCGGTTCAGGAAACCCCGCAGGAATCCATTCAGCAGAAGCCGGAAAGCAAGGAAACCGTATCCACCAGCTATGAAGCCCCCAGCCTGGACAATTCCCAGCTCACTGACGCAGAGCGCCAGGCCATTGAGGACTTCATCGGCAAGCTGGATGTCACCAATCCTGACCATGTGCTTCTCTTCGGTGCGGAGGCCCAGAAAAAGGTGGCCAGTTTCTCCGACACCGCCCTGGAAGCGGTCAAGACCCAGGAAACCGGCGAGGTCGGCGACATGCTGGTCAAGCTGGTGACCGAGCTGAAGGGCTTTGACGCGGACGCCGAGCCCAAGGGCCTGCGCAGACTGTTCTCCAAGCCCGTGGATGCCATGGAAAGAATGAAGGCGCAGTACAGCAAGGTCAACACCAATGTGGAGAACATCGCGGATTCCCTGGAAAACTATCAGGCGCAGCTGCTCAAGGATGTGGCCATGTTTGACCGCCTCTATGATCAGAACAGCCGCTACTTCCGGGAACTCACCCTGTACATCATTGCCGGCGATGAGTATCTCCGCCGCATCCGCGCGGGACAGCTCAAGGAACTGCAGGACAAGGCTGCCGCCTCCGGAGATGCCATGGACGCCCAGAAGGCCAATGATCTGGCCGCGGAATGCGACCGCCTGGAAAAGAAACTCTACGATCTGAAGCTGACGCGTCAGGTGTCCATGCAGATGGCCCCGCAGATCCGCCTGCTCCAGAACAATGACAGCCTGCTGGTGGAGCGCATCCAGTCCACCCTGTCCAACACCCTGCCGCTCTGGAAGAGCCAGATGGTGCTTGCGCTGGGTCTGCAGCACTCCCAGGATGCACTCAAGGCCCAGAGCGCGGTGACCAACATGACCAATGAACTGCTGAAGAAGAATGCTGAAAAGCTGAAGCTTGGCACGGTGGAAACCGCACGCGAAGCCGAGCGCGGCATCATTGATATCGAAACCCTGGTGCAGACCAATCAGAGCCTGATCGACACTATCAATGAAGTGGTTGCCATCCAGCGTGACGGCCACAACAAGCGCATTGAAGCCGAGAAGCAGCTCTACCAGATGGAAGCACAGCTCAAACAGAAACTCCTCGAGACCAAATCCTGATGATGATTGCCGGGCATGCTCGTGCCCGGCTTTTCGTTCTGTCCGGGAGGATTGCTATGATCATACTCGGTCTTACCGGAGGCATCGCCTGCGGCAAAACCACCGTGGCGGATACGCTCCGGAACCTCGGCGCCGCTGTTGTGGACGGAGACGCGATCTCGCATGCCATGACCGCCCCGGGCGGTCCGGCACTCCCCGCCATCCGCGAATCTTTCGGCGATGACATGTTTGACAGTGAAGGCCGGCTGATCCGCAGCCGGCTGGCCGGCGTGGTGTTCAGTGATCCTGCGGCCCTGGAAACGCTCAATTCCGTGATGCAGCCCATGATCCGGGAAGAAATCCTGCGCCAGATCCGTTGGAACAGCGAAAAGAACTTTCCCGTCTGCGTGCTGGACATGCCGCTGCTCTTTGAGGAGCATCTGGACCGGCTCTGCGATCTCGTATGGTGCGTATACCTGGACCGGGAAACCCAGATCCGGCGGCTCACGGAGCGCGATGGCTGCACCCGTGACCAGGCGCTTTCCCGGATCGCCTCCCAGATGAGCACCGAGGAGAAGGCTGCCCGTTCCCAGCTCGTGATCAGCACGCAGGGGACCATGGAAGAAACACGCCGGCTGACGGAGGATGCATACCATCAGCTGTGTGCCCAGGGAGGAATGGATCATGTCGGAACCCATTGAGCGCCACCGCCGCTCCGGCAGGAATCAGGCTTCTTCCATGCCGCCAGCAGCTTCCGCCGCGGAAAGCGCGGCCGTGCAGCCGGAACAGATCCCTGCTGCCCCGGCAGCGCCTGCGGAAGCGGTCCAGGCGCAGCACAGGGCTGTCCCATCACCCGCGCCTGAAGCCCCGGCGTCCCGGCCTGCGCCGTCAGGTACGCCCGGCGTCCGCCGCGCATCCCAGGCAAGACGCAGCATCCAGGAAACCCGCAGCGACACTGCGCCTGTCAGGGACAGGGAAGTGCAGCGGATGCCGCTCTGGCTCATGATTTCCCTCGGGGTCATGCTTCTTGTCTGCCTTGGCCTGTTCGCCTCCACGCAGTTCATGAACGCGTATCTGAACCGTCAGGAGCAGGAGCGCCAGGCCCAGCATGAAGCCCTGCTGCGCGCGCATCCGCTTCAGTACACGGACCTGATCGAGAAATACGCGGGCATGTACAACCTGGAGCCCGGGTACGTGGCTGCCATCATCCTCAATGAAAGCAGCTACCAGCCCCATGCCGAGTCCGGGGTCGGCGCCCGCGGACTCATGCAGCTCATGGAGGATACCGCAGGCTGGATCGCCCGGCGCATCGGGGACAGCAGCTATGCCTTTGACCGGCTCTGGGAGCCCGAAACCAATATCCGCTACGGCTGCTGGTACCTCAATTACCTGTCCGGTCTGTTCGGCGGCGATCCCGTATGTGTCACCAGCGCCTACCACGCCGGCCAGGGCACCGTCACCGGATGGCTCCTGGACCCCCGCTGGTCCTCCGATGGCATCACGCTGAACCTCGATACCATGCCTGAAGGCCCCACCAAAATCTACGCAGGAAGGGTTACCAAGGATTATGCGATCTATGACGCGCTGTATTTCCATCATCTTAACGCTCTGCCTGATCCTGGCAGCGATACCTGAGGCTCACGCATCCAATGTGGAGCAGTCGCTGGTGGTCGGCATCCAGTCCAACAAGACGGCCCGGATCCGGCCCCTGGATCCCGAAGAGCGGGATTTCCTGAGCGTGTACGACCTGATGTATGAGAGTCTTGTGGTCATTGACGACAACTACATGCCCCAGCCCGGCCTGGCGGAGAGCTGGGAGGTTTCCCCCAACGGCAGGACATGGACGTTCAAGCTTCGCTCCGGGATTACCTTTCATGACGGTTCACCGCTTCGGGCAGATGACGTGGTTGCCACCATGCAGTATATCCTGAACCGCGCCGGTGATGAGGTCAGCGCAAACCGCGGCTATTACCGGAATCTCAAGTATTTCGTGTCCGGCGTGTCCTGCACGCCCAGTACCGAGCAGAGCCCGAGTCTCACCGTGGTGGTCAAGGCTGAGCGCCCCTATTTCGGCCTGCTCTATGCCATGACCTTCCCCGTGCTGCCCGCCGCCTATGTGGAGCAGGACAACCCGCCCGGAACCGGCGCCTACAGAATCCGTTCCTTCGAGCCCGGGCAGTCCATTACCCTGCAGCGCTATACCGGCTGGTGGAAGACGGCACCTCAGGTGGAATCCATCTACTTCATGTGCAATCAGAATCCCAGGGATGTCATTGAGGACTACGAGTACGCGCGCGTGGAAACCATCTTCACGCGTTCCATTGCCGCCGCCCAGTACCGGAGCGGCACCGGCTCCCTCGCCATATCCAGCCGCACGAACCAGCTGGAAGTCCTTCTGATGAACCATTCCTCATCAAGGCTTGCTGACATCCGGGTGCGCAAGGCCATCCGCATGGTGGTGGACCCGGACAGCATTGCCGGCAGCGTCTATATGGGCATGGTCACGCGTACGGACTTCCCGTTCATTCCCGGCACATGGACCTATAACGACGCGCTGGAGAGCACGTTCACCCAGAACCTCAGCGAGGCAAGAAAGCTTCTGGAGGAAGCCGGATGGGGCGACAGCAATCAGGACGGATACCTGGACCGCCTGAACGAGGAGGATCCCACGCAGCTCGTGGAGTTCAACCTGAATCTCTACGTCTACGAGGAACCGGACAATGACGTGCGCATCGAAGCCGCCAACATGATCCAGGAACAGCTGGCGCAGGTGGGCATTATCGTCAACATCACCACCATGACCTTCACCGGCATCCAGGAGAAGCTGGACGCGGGTTCCTTCAATCTCGCCCTGGTCTCCTTCGCCATGGACCCCTGCCCCGATCCCGGGTTCATGCTCATGACCGGAAACACGGGCAATTACGGACGCTACCGTTCCAACCAGATGACGGATCTGTTCAAGCAGCTGCGCACATGCACGGAGCAGAACGAATACAGGCAGAAGCTCATGGAAATCCAGCAGACCTTTGCCGAAGACTGTCCCTTTATCTGCCTGTACTACCGCAACGGCGTGATCCTGACGCGCAGGATGTACACGGTTCTGCGTGATATCCGGGAAGGCCAGCTGCTGCGCGGCATTGAAGCCTTCCACCCCTGACAAAGACAAGGAGCTGATCATACATGGACTGGCAGGAAATCATTGTTCACACCACCACCCCCGCATCCGATGCCGTATCCGATCTTCTGACCCGCTGCGGCGCCACGGGCACCATGATTGAGGACCGTGCCGATGTGCCGGATCCCGACAAGCCCCACGGCTACTGGGAGCTGATTGACCCGGCGCTCATCGATTCCATGCCCGAGGACGTGCTCGTGCACGCCTGGCTGGAGCAGGACGCGGGTCTCGGAGAGCGCCTGAGCATGCTCAGCGAGCATCTGCGCGTGCTCAAGTCCCAGCTCGGCGATATGGCCGGAAGCCTGGAAACGGAAACCTTCCGCGTTGACGACCGCGACTGGTCCGAAGTCTGGAAGCGCTTCTACAAGCCCTTCCGCGCCGGAAAGCATCTGGTGGTAAAGCCCACCTGGGAACAGTATGACGCCCAGGAAGGCGATCTCATCATTGAGATGGACCCCGGCATGGCCTTCGGCAGCGGCACCCACGAAACCACAGGCATGTGCCTGGAGCTTCTGGAAAGCGCCATGCAGCCCGGCGATGACGTGATTGACGTGGGCACCGGAAGCGGCATCCTGGCCATCGGCGCAGCGCGTCTCGGTGCCGGAAAGGTGCTGGCCATTGACATTGATGAGGACGCCGTGCGGGTTGCCCGGGAAAACATCGAGCGCAACGGCCTTTCCTCCGTCATTGACGCGGTCACCGGCAATCTTCTCGATGCCACGCTCGATGTCAGCTGCCGGGTCTGTGTGGCTAATATCATCGCGGACGTGATCATTTCCTTCGCTGCCCCGCTGAAGTCCCACATCCGTCCGGACGGCCTCTTCATCTGCTCCGGCATTATCCGCGAGCGCGAAGACGACGTGCGCACAGCGCTTCTGGATGCCGGATATGAGATCCTCACCTGTCTGCACCGCGGCGAGTGGGTGGCCTTCCTGTCCAGGAGGTAAGCATGCACCGATTCTATGCTGATTCCGCAGCGGAAAACGGATTCGTCTCCCTGGCCGCCGAGGACCGGAGCCATGCCCTGCGCGTGCTCCGCCTGCAGCCCGGGGACGAGATTGAAGTTTTTCTCAGCGGCCGGCGCTGGCGCGCCGAACTGACGGTCTGCCGGGAAGAAGAGGTGACGGCACGCCTGCTGGAAGCGTTGCCGGACACCGAGCCCAGACTTCAGGTGACGCTGTACCAGGGCCTGCCCAAGGGCGAAAAAATGGAGCTCATCGTGCAGAAGGCTGTGGAGCTGGGCGTGCACCGTATCGTCCCCGTAGACATGCAGCGCTGCATCGTGCGCCTGGACGCGTCCGGAGCCCGGAAAAAGCAGGAGCGCTGGCAGAAGATCGCGCGCGAGGCCTGCAAGCAGAGCGGACGCGTCCGGGAGGTTCCCGTGGACCTTCCCCTTGCCTTCCCCGCCTTTCTCGAGTCCCTCGCAGCCGAGGAAGCGGTGCTCGTGCCCTGGGAGGAAGCCCGGGGCTGCAGCCTGCGCAGCTTCCACGACGCGCATCCGGACCTCACCCGTCTGGGCGTGGTCATCGGGCCGGAAGGCGGCATCGAAAAACGGGAAGTGGAGGCCATGCAGGCCGTGCATGCACAGCCGGTCACGCTGGGCCCGAGAATTCTGAGAACCGAGACCGCAGGCCTGTGTGCCATCAGTGCGCTCATGTGCCTGTGGGGCGAAATGGAGTGAAATCATGCCCACCATTGCGGCGCATACGCTTGGCTGCAAAGTGAACCAGTATGATACCCAGGCCATGATGGAAGCCTTTGAGCAGCGCGGGTATCAGCCGGTGAGCTTTGACAGTGAAGCCGACGTCTATCTGATCAACACCTGCACCGTGACCGGCACCGGCGATCACAAGTCCATGCAGCTGCTCCGCCGGGTGCTCCGGGAGCATCCCGCCTCGCACGTGATTCTGTGCGGATGTCTGGCCCAGCGCGAAGGCGCGGCGCTTGCCTCGTCCGGTGCCTGTCTGATCCTGGGCACCGCCCGGCGGGCACAGGTCGTGGATCTCTATGAATCCGCCGCCGCGTCCGGCACCTGCCTTGTGGCCGTGGAGCCCCTGGACGACGCCGGGTATGAGCCCCTGCAGGTCCATGCCCAGCTCGAGCGCACCCGTGCCGTCATGAAAATCCAGGAAGGCTGCCGGAACCACTGCACCTACTGCATTATCCCCAGCGTGCGCGGACCGGTGCGTTCCCGGCCGCTTGAGGATATCGCCCGGGAAGCCCGGGAGCTCACATCCGCCGGATACCGGGAACTGGTGCTCACCGGCATCCATCTCGCCAGCTATGGACTGGATTTCGGCGACGGCACCACGCTGCTCTCAGCCATCCGGGTGCTTCAGGATACGCCGGATGTCTGGCGCATCCGTCTGGGCAGCCTTGAGCCAGGCATTGCCACGGCAGAGTTTGCCCGCTCCCTCGGGGACATTCCCGCCATATGCCCGCAGTTTCACCTGGCCCTGCAGTCCGGGTCCGATTCCGTCCTGCGCGCCATGCACCGCAGGTATACCCGGGCCATGTATCTGCAGGCGGTGGATAACCTGCGCAGCGTCTTCCCGCACTGTGCCCTCACCACCGATATCATGACCGGGTTTCCCGGCGAAACCGATGAAGACTTTGCGCAGAGCGTGGACCTGGTGCATCGGGTCGGGTTTGCCCGGATTCATGTCTTCCCCTACTCCGAGCGTGAGCACACGCCCGCAGCCACGCTTCCCGGCGCCGTCCCGCGCAGCCTGCGGGAAAGCCGCGCGCGCACCCTCATTCAGGAAGGCCGCAGGGCAGCCCAGGCCTATCATGAGTCCATGATCGGCTCAGATGCCGAGGTGCTGGTGGAAACCTGCGACGGCAATACCGCTGAGGGATATTCCCGTGAATATATCCGGGTCCGCATTCCCGGCGTCCGCTGCCTGCCCGGCGAGCAGATCCGTGTCCGGCTCTGCAGCCTGCAGGGCGATGTCATGGAGGGCAGACCCGTATAACCCAAGGAACCATCAATGACTGAAAGAAAGGATGTTCATCATGGAAAACTGTCTGTTCTGCAAAATCATCCGCGGAGAAATCCCCTCCGCCAAAGTCTACGAGAATGACAAGGTCTACGCGTTCCGCGACATCAACCCCATGGCGCCCGTGCACGTGCTCGTGGTGCCCAAGCAGCACGTCAGCGGACTGAATGACGCGGATACCCTTCCTGCGGAGACCCTCACCGCCTGCCTGAATGCCTGCCGTGAAATCGCGGCCAGCGAAGGCATTGCCGAGAGCGGATGGCGCATGGTGAGCAACTGCGGACCGGATGCCTGTCAGAGTGTTCAGCATCTGCACTTCCATGTGCTCGGCGGCCGGAAAATGGCTGACAGCATGGCCTGAGCATTCCCGGCGCATGGCGTGGGCACGAAAAAAACTGCTTGACGGTATTGCCATGTGGCGGTATAATCATTCCACGGTTCGCCGTCCGTCCGTCTTCGACGAGTCTAACGTCGGGATGAGCGAGAGGAGGGATAACAGTGTCTGAGGTTCGTGTACGCGAGAATGAGTCTCTGGAGAGCGCTCTGAAGCGGTTTAAGCGGCAGTGTGCCCGCAGCGGAGTCATCCAGGAAGTCCGGAAGCGCGAGCATTACGAGAAGCCCAGCGTCAAGCGTAAGAAGAAGGCTGAGGCCGCACGCAAGCGCAAGTGGTAAGCATCGTGATTATGCCCTTTCCTGTACGGAAAGGGCTTTTTTCGTACCATGATGCTTGTTTTTCTTTATCCTCTGAAAAAGAATCGATGCATAATTCCCGGATTTTCCATTCTGAATTCTTTGTATCCACTTGCGATTCAGGTTTCAATTTGCTATACTGCCCTTATCCTGTACACTAAAGAGGGGTTTCATGATCTACAGCTTTCAGCTGTTGCCGCATTCGAACATTCGATACCGACAGGCCCAGGACCAGCTCGCAATGAAAGAGCTGATGTGTTTACTGTCTGTACTGGACATACCGGAAACACCCCGCAGCGTGACGCTCGGCGGGTGTACCTTTCTGCAGCTTGAAACAGAAGTGCTTACCGAGCGGCAGCTCCGGGTGCTTTCTTTCCATTCCCTGCTACTCATGATCTGGCAGCAAGAAAACGGGGCATACACGCCGATTCCCGCAGCGAAGCCTTCTGCCTTTCCCGAAGACCTGTCCGAAGTGCTCAGGTACAAGGGCAAAACCAGCCCGGCATTTACCCGCATGATGATGAACTGTGCGCTGAGCGCAGCCGGGTGGCCGGACCGGAAAATCACGGTGCTCGACCCCCTGGCAGGGCGTGGAACAACGCTTCTGTGTGCCCTGGAAGACGGGCATGATGCGCTGGGCATTGAGAGCCGTGCCGCCGAAGTCCGTGAATGGGATACCTATATGGGGCGCTACTGCACCTTCCACCGTTTCAAGCATGAGCGCGAAGCTTCCTCCCGCACCGTACGCGGGCGCGGCGTTCCCGTGATCTCCTACCGTCTCTCGGCGGACCGGGAAGCCTGGAAGCATGGGCAGGCAGGCCAGGCCGTATTCGCCGCATGCGATACGGTGTGCGCGCCTGAACTGTTCCGCAAAGCACCGCCGGATATCATGGTCACCGATCTTCCCTACGGCGTGCAGCACGCGCCTTCTGCGGAAAGCATGATCACGGATTTTCCGGCTTTCCTCTCCAGAGTTCTCCCCGCCTGGCGGCGTACACTGCCCGACGGCGGAGCCCTGGCCATGAGTTTCAATACCTTCACCCTGAAAAAAGCCGACGTTCTGGACGCCCTTTCCCATGCCGGGTTTACTCCGCTGACCGAACAGCCCTACGATTCCTTCGAGCATGATGTGGAACAGGCTGTGCGGCGCGACTTTGTAGTCGCTCTCGCAGGCGGCAGAGCGAGTTCCAAGGAGGTTTCACTTTGAGCAGCATGGATTTTTCCTCCATGACGGTCGTTGAACTGCGGAAGCAGGCCAAGCAGCTTGGCATTCCGCTCAAGGCCGGAATGAACAAGAAAGATATTGTGGAGCATCTGACCCGGGTCACGGGCAGTCAGATTTCCATGGAAGAAAACAGGGAACCGGCTGTTTCCGAGCCCGAAAAAGACACTGAGCCCGCTGTGGAAGAAGTCGCACCGGTTACAGAAGCGGAGCCGGAACCTGCGCCTGCTGCAGACGTTTCTGCATCCGCTGTGCCGGACTCTGAGCCCGCGGCAGATGTGTCGGAAAAGCAGGCACAGGAAAAGAATCAGTTCCGCGCGGCCTGGCACTCTCCGGCCAATGCGCCGGCACGCCAGGGCCCCACATACGGGTCCCGGCCCAGCTGGCAGGCACCCACTGCGGCCAGGGGCGCTGCAGATCCCTACAACCGCACGCCCACCCAGCCCAGAAAGCCGGCCGCGTACGCGCCCCGGTTCGGTCCGGATGCCAGCCAGGATACGGGCACTTCCACTGTGGAAGAGCGTCCGGCCACCTGGCATGACTCCTCCTTTGCCACCCGCGGCGGGTTCGGGCCCCGGCGCACGGAATCCCCTGTGCCGGCCCAGCGTCCGCGCTCCGAAGTTCCGGTATACGAGGCTCCGCGGCCCCAGACTTCCTTTGTGTCTTCCCGCAGCTATCCCGGGGACACCAACAGTCTGCGGCGCGAAGGCGCCCAGGAGCTTCCGGCGCTGAGCGATCTCCTGGCGGATACGGAACTGGGCGACTGCGAGGGCATCTTTGAGATGCATCCCGACGGGTACGGATTCCTGCGCACCCCCACGTTCCTGCCCAGCAACCGTGACGTCTATGTCTCCATTCCCCAGGCCCGGCGCTATGGACTGAAAACCGGCGACATGGTCACCGGCAAGCTGCGTCCGCCGCGGGACGGGGACAAGTACATGTCCCTGCTCTATGTCACCACCATCAACGGGAAGAACGCGGATGAGCCCATCACGCGCACACCCTTTGACGAACTGACACCGGTGTATCCGCGCACCCGTCTGAAGCTGGACGATCCGGCGCATCCGGAGATCCGGTTCCTGGACCTCATCACGCCTGTGGGCCTGGGCCAGCGTGCCCTTTGCCTGTATCCCGCCGCGGCAGACAAGGTGCGCTATGAGATCTCCCTGGTCAACGCCATCACCAGTCTGAACCCGGACGTGGTATGCATCATGCTGCTCATCGACCGCACGCCGGAAGATGTCACCATGATCCGTTCCCAGACCACCTGCCAGGTGCTTGCCTCCACCTTTGACCAGTCCCCCGAGATGCAGCTGCGCCTTGTGGACATGGTCCAGGAGCGCTCCCAGCGCCTCGCCGAGCTCGGAAAGAATGTGGTCCTCATCGTGGACTCCATCACCAAGCTGGTGAAGACCTATACCATCTCCGCAGCCCAGCAGCTGCGCAATTCCTCCGGCACCGTGAACCCCGCCAGTCTTTTCCGGGCCAAGAAGCTCTTCGGCGCTGCCCGGAGCCTGAACGAAGGCGGAAGCCTGACCATTTTCGCGGCCATGGATGTGGATACCGGCAACAAGGTGGATGACACCGTCGTGGAAGAATTCCGCCAGAGCGCCACCCTGGAGGTTGTCTTTGACGCCGCCATCGCGCGCAAAAATATTTTCCCGCCCATCAACATCCAGTACAGCCGTTCCCGGCAGGGTGATCTCTTCCTGTCAGAACAGGAACGGGAAGGCCGGGATCTTCTCCGGGAAATGCTCGCGTCCAGCCCAGCACCCGCCGCTGTGCAGCAGCTCAATACCATGATCAGCAGTATTCCGGACAACCGGGACATGCTGCTGAAAGTCAAGGACCTTGCTGCCCTCATGACCCGCGGAAAATAAGGTTCCCCTGCAGGTACATGCGCGGGTTTCCCGATGCGGAAAATTCACTCTTGCATGCCTGCGGATGTTATGATATAATCCCTCCTGCGGCCTGTCCGCTCATTGCATACGCGAAAGAGGTGAAACAGCAATGAAGGAAAAGATTCATCCCCAGTACGGAAAGTGCATCGTTCGCTGCGTGTGCGGTGAAACGTTCGAAACCGGTTCTACCAAAAAGGAAATGAAGGTTGATATCTGCTCCAAGTGTCATCCCTTCTTCACCGGCAAGCAGAAGCTGGTGGACGCCGGCGGACGCGTCGATCGCTTCAAGAAGCGTTACGGCATGGATTGAGTTCCGTTTACAGGGTCCCGGTTTACGGGATCCTGTTTTTTTACAGACATTCTGCAGGGAACAGCTTTCCCTGCTCGAATATATTCAGTTTGTATGTATCAGATTCAGGATCTGCGCATACAGAAAGAAGGAATCCTTATGAGTAATCTGAGCTGTCCCCGCGTGGATATCGGCGGACAGGCTGTCATGGAAGGCGTGATGATGCGCGGCCCGAAGTCCATGGCCATCGCTGTCCGGCGTCCTGATAAAACCATTGTGGTCAAGTACAGCACCTTTACCCCGCTGTCGGAAAAACATCCGTGGATGGGCAAGCCGTTCATCCGCGGCATGGTCAACATGGCTACCATGCTGTCCTACGGACTTTCCACCCTGGAATCATCCACCCAGATGCTGGGTATTCTGGATGAGGAGCCCACCCGGTTTGAAAAATGGCTCGCCAAAAAGCTCGGCAAGGGCGTGGACAAAGTTGTCATGGCCATGGCCATGGTGCTGGCCGTTATTCTGGCCCTGGGCCTGTTCATGGCGATCCCGGCCGGCGTGGAAAACATTCTGAAGAATGCGGGCATGCCGGTGCTCGGCTACACGCTCATCGGCGGCGTTGTGAAGATTGCCGTGCTCATCGGCTACATGCTCTTTGCCGGTAGCGTTCCGGATGTGAAGAGAACGTTCCAGTATCACGGAGCCGAGCACAAGACGGTTTACTGCCATGAGGCGAACAAGCCCCTGACACCGGAGAACGCCCAGGAATTCAGCCGCCTTCATCCGCGCTGCGGAACGGCTTTCCTGCTCATCGTCATGTGCATCTCCATTCTCCTGTTCCTGGTCCTCAATATTCTGGTGCCCATCTCCAATTATTTCGTGCGTCTGCTCTTCCATCTGGCCATGCTGCCCATTGTGGCCGGCGTCAGTTATGAAGTGCTCAAGGGCCTTGCCCACTGGGAGAGTCCCGTTTCCCACGTGCTGCGCTGGCCGGGCCTGCAGATGCAGCGCCTTACCACCCGGACTCCGGACCGCGGCATGCTGGAATGCGCCATTGTGGCCATGAATGCCGCCCTCTACGGGCTTCCCGCCCATGCAAAGCGCACGCCGGAAGGCTGGGCCATCCTGCACACCTATGACGAGTCCGACCCGGACTACGTTCCTCCCGTCCCTGAACAGACAGCGGAAGACGCCGCGGAGCCTGTCCAGGAAAGTTCCGAGGCCTGCGCATCATGACGCCCCGGGATGCATACCGCCTGACGCTTCAGGCCCTGAAGCAGGCGGGCGTTCCGGATCCGGCCCCGGATGCAGGCTGGCTGCTCGGGCATGTACTGAACCGTCCCGCCCTGGAAGCAAGGCTGGATATGGACAGCACGCTTTCCCCCGGGCAGGAAGCACTGCTCCGAGACCTGACGCAGAAGCGCCAGGCACGGATTCCCCTGCAATATCTGCTGCGGACTCAGTCGTTTCTGGGCCGCAGCTTTTCCGTAGATGAGCGCGCCCTGATCCCGCGTCCGGAGACGGAGCTTCTCGCGGAGCTGGCCGTATCCGCGCTTGGCAGCAGCGGCCGCGCCCTGGATCTGTGCTGCGGAACCGGCTGTCTTGCCGTGACCATGGCCCTGGAACGCCCCGGCTGCGATATCTGGGCCGCGGACCTCTCGCCTGCCGCCCTGAGTCTTGCCCGGGAGAATGCCGCCCGGCTGGGCGCCCGCGTAACCTTCCGTCAGGGGGATCTGTTTGCGCCGCTTCAGGGTGAAACCTTTGATCTGATCGTTTCCAATCCGCCCTATATCCCCTCAGCCGAGTGCCCTGCGCTCCAGGAGGAAGTCCTGCACGAGCCCGTCATGGCACTGGACGGAGGCACCGACGGGCTGGACTTCTACCGCCGGATTGCCCGGGAAGCGCCCATGCATCTGACATGCGGCGGCCGGATCATGCTGGAACTTGGTGACGGTGAGGCGGAAGCTGTCTCAGCCCTGCTCGCGGATGCCGAATTTGAGGAACTTGTGGTGCATCCGGACCTGCAGGGGCTTCCCCGGATGCTCAGCGGAAAGAAATAAAGGAGTCAGCATGCTCGAAAAATACGAATGGATTCTGGAGCGTTACGAAGAGCTCTCTCAGATGATCGTGCAGCCGGAAGTGCTCCAGGATCCGCAGCGCTATCAGAAGGCCCTGCAGGAGCGCTCCGGGCTTCAGGAAAAGGTGGATGCATATCACGCCTACCGGAAGCTGTGTGATCAGATCCAGGATGCGCGCGCCATGCTGGATGATCCGGACCTGGCCGGCATTGCCCGGGAAGAGCTTCAGGAGCTCACGCCGAAAAAGGAAGAAGCGGAAAAGCAGCTTCAGCTGTATCTCCTGCCCCCGGACCCGGATGCCGGCCGCAATGTGGTCATGGAAATCCGTTCCGGCGCCGGCGGTGAGGAGGCCTGCCTGTTCGCCGCGGACCTTCTGCGCATGTATGATCATTACTGCACCCGGCACCGCCTGCGCATGCAGGTGGTCTCCCTGTCGGACACGGATCTGGGCGGCATCCGCGAAGTCAGCTGCCTGATCACCGGACCGGACGCCTGGTCACTGTTCAAGTATGAGAGCGGCGTGCACCGGGTTCAGCGCGTTCCCGTCACTGATTCCACCGGGAAAAAGCAGACCAGCACCTGCACCGTGGCCGTGCTTCCCGAAGCCGAGGAAGTGGATATCACCATTGATCCCCGGGATATCCGCATGGATGTCTACCGTTCCACCGGTCACGGCGGCCAGTGCATCAATACCACGGACTCCGCCGTCCGGCTCACGCATATTCCCAGCGGCATGGTGGTGACATGTCAGGATCAGAAATCCCAGCTGCGCAACCGGGAAACCGCCATGGTGCTTCTGCGTTCCCGCCTGCTGGAAAAGATGCGTTCCGAGAAGGACCGGGATTATGCCGAAAACCGGCGGCTTCAGGTGGGCACCGGTGACCGGTCCGAGCGTATCCGGACTTACAATTTTCATGAAAGCCGCGTGACCGATCACCGGATCGGACTGACCCTGTACCGCATTTCAGAGATCATGGACGGGGACCTGGACGAGATCGTCACTCAGCTGCGCACAGAGGAACAGGCCAGGCGGCTGCAGCAGCTGCAGGAAGCCTGAGGAGGAAAACAGATTGGAAACAAGCATACTTGCACCGGATGAAAAAGGTCTGCAGCTGGCCTCGCGCCTCCTGAAAGACGGAGAACTGGTAGCCTTTCCCACGGAAACCGTATACGGCCTGGGCGCCAATGCCATGAACGCCGATGCCGTGCGCCGGATCTTTGAAGCCAAGGGCCGCCCGGCGGACAATCCTCTGATCGTGCACGTATATGACCGGGCTCAGCTCGACGAATTCTGCACGGTTCCGCCGCTGGCTGAAAAGCTCATGTCCGCTTTCTGGCCCGGCCCGCTCACCGTGCTGTGCCCCAAGAAGCCCTGCCTGCCGGACGTGGTCACAGCCGGGCTGTCCACCGTGGCCGTGCGCATGCCCAGCCATCCCGTGGCGGCGGCCATGCTGCGCGCCTGTGCCCTGCCCATTGCCGCGCCTTCCGCCAACCGGTCCGGACGCCCGAGTCCCACCACGGCGGCGCATGTCATGCAGGACATGGACGGACGGATCCCGCTGATCCTGGACGGCGGCAGCTGTGATGTGGGCCTGGAATCCACCGTGGTGGATGTCTGTCACGGCGCACCCACCATTCTGCGTCCCGGCGGCATTACCCGGGACATGCTGGAACAGGTGCTGGGCAGGGTCGAACTGGCCCCGTCCATTCTCAGCCCGCTGAAAGAGGGCGAAAAGGCGCTGTCCCCCGGCATGCGCTACCGGCACTATGCCCCGCAGGGCAGTGTAACACTCGTGGACGGAGACGAGGAAGAGGTTATTGCCGCCATGAAGCTGCTGGCAGCATCCGCCCGGGCCGAAGGCCGTTCCTGCTGTCTGCTCTGCTTTGATGAGCATGAGAAGATGCTTTCCGGACTCCCCTGCCATCTGCTGGGCAGCAAGGCGCATCCGGAAGAAACCGCGCATGTGCTCTTTGACGTGCTGCGCAGCCTGGATGACGAGCATATGGAATGCATCTATTCCGAAGTCATGCCCCCGGAGGGCGTGGGCCTGGCGGTCATGAACCGGCTTGGAAGGGCCGCTTCCTTTCAGCGCATTCAGGCCTGCGATGTGCTTGCATCTGCCCAGTAACGATGCGAAAAAATCTGAAAACAGGGCCTTGACTTTTCCGCCGGCTCCGTGCTATCATCTTCACAACTTCAAAAGAAACCGTTGACGGAGAGAAGTAACATTCCCCCAGCACGTCAAAGGGAGCCGCTGACAGTGGAACGGCGGTACGTGCCAGAATGCGAATGGACTCCGGAGGGTCCTGCCGATATGTAGGCGGGAACGGGATGCGCACCCGTGATCAAGGCGACGCATATCATGTGTATGCGGTTAAGTGCATTCCTGATGGAATGAAACTGAGTGGCACCACGGAAATTCCGCCTCAGTCAGCATCTGCTGGCTGAGGCGTTTTTCATGAAATCAAAAAGCATTTGAAAGGACGGTATCACCATGAAAAAGATCGTAGCTCTGATTCTTGCCCTCGCGCTGGTTCTCTGTGCATGCGTTTTTGCTTCCGCTGAGGAAGGCAAGGTGTACCGCATTGGCATCTCTCAGTTCGCCGTGCATGGTTCTCTGGACAACTGCCGTGAAGGCTTCCTTCAGGGACTTGCCGAGGAAGGCATTTCTGAGGAAAAAGGCAATCTCGTGATTGACTACCAGAATTCCAATGCCGATACCAGCACCACCGCCCTGATCTCCGATCAGTTTGTGTCCGCCGGCTATGACCTGATCTGCGCCATCGCCACGCCCTCTGCCGCCAGCGCGTTCAACGCTGCCCAGGACAAGGGTATCCCGGTGATCTACACTGCCGTCTCCGATCCCGTATCCTCCCAGCTGGCCAGGAACGACGGCACCAATCCCGGACAGATCACGGGCACATCCGACGCCCTGCCTGTGGAAGCCCAGCTGAAGCTGATCCGTGCGCTCATGCCCGACGCCACAAAGATCGGCATTCTGCACACCACCTCCGAAACCAACTCCGATTCCACACTGGCCGTCTACCGCCAGCTGGCCGGCAACTATGGCTTCGAAATCATTGACAAGGGCATTTCCAGCACCGCTGACCTCGCCCAGGCCCTGGATGTCCTGCTGCCCATGGTGGACTGCACCACCAACCTGACTGACAACACCGTGGTTCAGAGCCTGCCCCTGGTGCTGGACGAGTCCGCTTCCGCCGGAAAGCCCGTGTTCGGCAGCGAGATCGAACAGGTGCGCATGGGCTGCGTTGCCTCCGAAGGCCTTGAATATCTGGAACTGGGACGCCAGACCGGACGCATGGCCGCGAAGGTGCTCAAGGGTGAAGCCACCGCTGAGAGCATTCCCTTTGAAACCATCACCAACTCCTATCTGTACGTAAACGAAGCGGCCATGGCCCAGTTCGGGCTCACGCTTCCGGAAGAACTGAAAGAGCGCGTTTTCATCGCCTGCACGATGGAGAATCAGCGACGGGCAGACGAGCGGCTGCCCATCTTTCAACGCACGCCGCTTGCGCATCGCGAAATCATCATCGAGCCGATGCTGGAAGCTGTCGACTTTCACGGTTCGCTTTCTGGCATTGAACGCGTCACCGTAGGAGGAGAATCCGGACGAATGGCTCGCCCTTGTCGTTATGAATGGATCTTAGATGTACGCCGCCAATGTGAAGAGGCAGGTGTCGGTTTCCACTTTATGCAGACGGGCGGCAACTTCTACAAAGACGGAAAAAATTATCAACTCACGCACAGGGTGCAAATAGCACAGGCAGCCCGCGCAAACATCAACATCTTATGAACATAGAAACATTTCGCAATCATTGCCTTTCATTGAAGGGCGTAACAGAAAAAATGCCTTTCACCAATGCAACGAATGAATACGACAGCAATCTGCTGGTATTCTCCATTGGCGACAAGTGGTTTGGCTTTGTCAACATAGAGACGTTCGACTTCTGCAATCTCAAGTCTTCGCCCGACGTATCCGCCCAACTGCAAGCGGAATTCGACGCCGTGCGTCCGGGCTATCACATGAACCATCGCCATTGGATTTCGGTCTACTTCAATCATGACATGCCCGACGAGCGCATCTTTGAACTTGTAGACGACGCTTACCATCGCGTGTTGGCCTCACTGCCCAAGCGCGAACAAGCAAAATACTTGTAAGTCCCCCTCCTTTGCTTTCATGGAATAATAATTAGGTGCAAGCCTACTTTGTCTTAAATTAAAACGACACCTGAAGCAGACTTCTCTCTGTTCCAAGTGCCGTTCCCTATTCGTCGATATTGTTTGCCTACTTTATCCCGTTCGACCGCCTTTGTAGTATACTGAATAAGTTGACACTTCGTTGAAACAAAAAAAGAAGAAAAAGAAATGAATCAGTACACTGAAGAGGAAATATTCTGTTATTAAAAGAGTACTTAGAAAGTGGCAAACGCTTAAAAGATTTTGCCAGGGTTAAGGGGATTCCAATGACGACCCTATATAGTTGGAAGTCGTCCTACGGTTTTCCTGATTTAGAAGCATTAACTGCAATGGCAAGAGAGA
>CACYNZ010000019.1 GCA_902775835.1 uncultured Eubacteriales bacterium
CCTGCGCCGGCCATGCGCGACCATTCCCAGCCCTTATCCGCGGCAATACGTCGTATTTCACTGTCAATGGAAGGCATGATATGCTTCCCATTATCGCTCAGGTCTGTGCGCATTTCCTGCTTCACAAGCATCTGTCCGTCTTCCAGAAAGGCACCCAGCTTGATGTTTGTACCGCCCACATCAATGCCCCAGTAAATCTTTTCCATATTCATTTCCTCCTTGTCCGCATCTATCAGTGTTTTACCGTCATTGCCATGCCTTTTGCGAGCATGTACGGCCGCAGATAGCCGACTCCGCTGCTCAGGGGAAGCACATGCTCCGGAAGCCGTATGCCAAGCTCACGGCCTATCCATTCACGTCTCCTCTGCATCCGGGCAAACTCTTCCGGCGCTTCCTCTCTGAGTGCCGAACGGAGGCTCTCATCCGCAAGCACAATGCCGTTTTCACATCCCGTACCGCCATATCCCTGCACCGAAGGAATAATATCCAGCTGCAGCATCATGCCGCTCTGCAGTATTTCCTCTGAGTGTTCGTACACTGGGCTGGACAGCCATTCTTCGTCTGCAGTCAGATGCCCCGGACAGAGTTTCCAGTGATACCTTTCCCTTGGAAGCACCGTATCCACCAGCTCAAACAGCTGCCCGCCCGTCATGCCGATCCGGATCTGCTCCAGCCAGATGACCACCGTCCGGAAATAGGGCTCCACCAGTTCTTTTATATACCCCCGGCACTGAGGCGGGAGCTCCTCCGCACTGACTACCGCATACCCGGAGCGGCTCGCAAGCCCGCCCTTATAGCCGCAGGTCAGCGATACGGTGTCTCCTTTTTCCAGTATCCGCGATCTTGGATACAGGTTCGCATGCTCATACCTTGGTCCGGCAGCACAGATCGTCACCACCGTCGGGTCCTGTCCCATGGCCTGCATATGCCCGGCCAGTTCCAGCTCATTCATGCCGCACTCCATGATATCCATGGTACGAATCACACAGTCGGACGCCAGCGCCGAGCCAAAGGCATAATGCGCGATCTCATTTGCATTGTTCACCGTGCGCGCGCCTCCGGGGCCGATCATGAGCGCTGCCGCATTCACGATCTCGCCGCCGTCTGCGGCTTCCCTCAGCGCGCACATCACGTATTCCGGCAGATCAAACATGTACCGGCTGTCCATTTTGGATGCGCGAAACAGTTTCCAGCCCACAACCCCGATCTTCTGCTTCCTGCCGATCCCGGCTTCCCGGAAAATTTCCGCAAGGCTGCGCTCTCCGTCCATCGGCTGATTGGGAAGGGAAAAGTACGGGCAATGAATCACTCTGGCTTTCAGCCGGCTGTGTACGCCGAGTTTCAGGTTTTCATTGCCCAGGATCAGACATGCGTCCCCGTCCGATTTCAAAACCAGCAGGCCTTCCTCGAATCGCGTCAGGAATCCGGTCAGGTATTCAAAGTTCGAGCCATGCTCCAGGTCGCACCAGAACACAAGGCTGTCCAGCTGCGCCGCCTGCATCCGGGCAAGAATGCGCTGCAGACGGTCCTGCATGGTCTTATCCGTAAGCATGACCGGAATTCCCGCATCCGTTTCCGGCGAACCAACCTGTCTCAGCTCCACTTCCGGCAAGTTCAATGTTTCAGGCATGCCAGCTCACCTCCCTGTCCAGCGGCCATATCGGCCTTGTCAGATGCTGATACTGCCCGGCCGTCATCTTAAGCGGGGTATTTCCCGGTGTCAGGGCCATGATGTTTTCCCGGCAGGGCCCTGCAATCTCTGCATACATGTATCCCATTTTCAGAACCACCACGGCGTAGTCCGTGATGCTGATGCCTGCTGATTCGAAGCACTCCATTCCAGTCATGGCCATGCTCCGGTTCACCAGGATCACATCCAGATGGTGCCATCTCAGCAGACAGAAATCCGCAGCCTTTGAGAGCGTGCTTCCATGCCAGGAAAGCACTTCTCCCTTCCTGAGCAGCCTAAACCGGCCCGCCGCAGGCGCACAATCACGGTTTCGTCCGGTTCCGATTTCCAGAGAGCATTCCGTTCCTTCCGCAAGCTCTGAAATTCCGCTGAAATGTACATCATCCATCAGAGGGGCGAACAGCACCCTTTTGTCAGGATCCAGCCGCATCATCTCCTGCAGCACACATGTGGTATCCCCTTCACCGCCCGCCGTTGGATTGTCCCCGGAATCAGACAGATAAAGCGGTGCATTCCGGCTGTCAAGCGCACGCCTGACGGCTTCCTCCATCTCAAAAGTCGGATGTGCATAGGGGCATTCATCACGATGTGCAAACAGAACCGCGGCCATGTCAAGGGCTTCCTTCCTGGCCATAAGCGCCGAATCCATGGAAGACGGGGTAACCAGCACGGAGCATCTTGAATGCGGCGTATCACTCCAGGCCATGCCCACAAACAGGGTGGCTGCCAGAAAGCGCGGATCTTTTTCCAGCTCCCCGCAGCGCGCATATATGCCGCGCAGCGGTTCATCCCTGGAAAGTGCCCGTTCACCTGCCAGCAGCATGGGCAGGGTGACCATCTCCGGATGCACTGCCTCCCCGCTCTCCAGTATGCGCAGAAGTGCGCGCACTGCCTTGCGCTGGGTTTCCTCTGCGTCCGTGTGCGGTGCGGTGTGATACCCCGTGATCACATTGGCCAGCTTCTCTATGCCCTCGGGCAGATTGGCATGCATGTCCATGGAAACAGCAATCGGAATAGCTTCGCCCAGCAGCTCACGGATTCTGGTCAGAAGATGGAATTCGCCGGATCCGACGTTCTCCACCGTCATAGCCCCGTGAAGCGAGAGATAGATCCCGTCCAGCGCGCCGTCTTCTGCTGCAAGCCGGTTCAGGATCCGGTTTTCAAATTCCATAAACGCCGTTTCTTCCACCATGCCCGAAGACCATTTCTGCGCATAGAGCGTGGGAACTACCTGCGCCCCTGCCGCCTGCAGAATCTCCACGCCCGGCAGGGCAGAGAGCATGGCCTCTCCCTGAAGCAGTTCAAAGTCCTGAAAGCAGGTCTTCTCCCTGCAGAAAGTATTGGACTCATGATACAGATGCGCCACAGCTATACGCATGATGCGTTTTCCTCCACTCTGTCATTTCCTCATGCTCTTCCCCGCTCTCAGCGGCGATCCCAGTGCAGAAGCGTACAGGCACGCGCACCAAGAGGAATACGCAGTACCGGTCCTGTCAGATCCATCCCATCGGCTTCAGATACAAACCGGGCATTGTCCGGTACCTTTCCAAGCCGTGCCAGCGGCAGCTCAAGCACCGTGTCTTCTTCCCCGTAATGAAACGCAGCAAGATACACCCTGTCGCCATCATCCCGACAGAAAAAGCGGCTCGCTGCAGTCCCCTGACTGCACTCTACAGGCAGGAAGACCCTTCCGCAGCGTGCCACATCGAGGTACTCCCGGGTCAGGAGTGCTTCTGTCCGGCTTACTGCGTCCGGATTCCGATAATCATCGCTGAGCAGAAGAACCGTCCCGCTGATGACCGACGCAAGCAGGCGGCTGCGCGCCTCGGCCAGGGCAGATACCGGCCGTCCGACGCTCCTGTACAGACACGTGTGATCCGGATCCGTATATGCATAGACAGTTCCGCACTGCCAGAACGCGTATGTCATGGAATTGAGCATATATTCCGTATCATAGATCTGCCCGAAACTGTCACAGGATACCCGGCGGGCATGGGCATATCCATGCGGGAACAGGGGTGCAATGGAAAAATCCACGAAGAAGCTCTTTCCGGATCCCAGCTCCTGCAGCGGCTCCCACATCTTCTTCAGCCCATAGTGGTAAGCCTCCACACCTGTGGTGCACGAGCGGAGATAATGCACGCCCTCACAGGCACCGTGGGACATGAAGTCCACCTTGAGGTAATCAAAACCCATATCCAGAAACCACCGGATCCGCCGGTTCACGCGCATGACATTGCCCGGGTGCGTGGGGTCCACAGGGTATCCGCCGGCAATGGGGGGTATCGGATTGTCATGTTCATCCCGGAGGATCAGATCACGCCATGTGTACTGTCCGTCCGTATCCTCCACCACACGGTCAAGCTCCCGCGTCCAGCATGTGAACGGGGTGTAGTAAATGCCTGCTTTCTGTCCGCGCGCATGTACGGTTCTCACGGCCTCTTCAAGCTCTTTCTGAGTGAGCCTGTCCCAGAAAGAGTCAAAGTTCACATAGACCTGTCCGCGGTTCTCAAAACCGTTTTCCTTCCACTTTTCAAAGGTCTCGCTGACTTTCAGGTATGCCGGAAGATCAATGGAAGTTGTCAGGCACGCCCAGCTGTTCCAGCCGAAAATCACGCCATCCTTCCAGGGCGGTGGCGGCGCAAGCCTGGCGTTGACCTCACCATAGGAAATCAGACCCCGGCGGAAATCATCGGCACAGGCGATCATGATCACAGGCGAGGCAATGGTCTTTCCCCGGACCGCACCATGCCTCTGCCAGGGATCCCGGGTATTGGCATCCGCCGCGCCGCCATAGGCCCGCAGCATACTCAGTTCTCCGTATCCGCCGTGGGTAATGATGCCGGTTTTCCACTGATCATGGGTAACGGATCCGATAATATACCCCTGGCGCGATGCATCATCATAAACTGCAGTAACTTCATAGCTCGTACCGCAGGTCTGCAGTTCCTGCGCCTGATAGCGTATCCACTTGTCATTGTCATAGGGCACATACAGAAGCCGCGGACGTTCCGCTCCGGGCAGAGGAAACGCGCGCCCCTGCACATATACCGGACACAGATAATTTGAGGAAATGATGTCATTCCCTTCCAGGTACAGCCGGATAAACAGCATGCTGCCCTCGTCCGGCAGACTCAGAACCCAGCGCACCTTTACCACGCCCATCTGGATCTGAAGCTCGGCCTCCGTCCGGTCCTGCTCCCTCCGGCTCAGAACCGATCTCGGACAACCGGCCAGCATACTGCCTTCAATCATCTGTTCCCGGTAACGGAATTCAAACGAACAAAACCGGGTGGAAGGCATGCCTGAGCGCGGAAAGAGGATTTCGCACTGCGGCGGATCCGCTGTAAGTATTATCTCAACTTCATCATTTTTCAGAACATACCGCTCACTTTCATCGGTAAAAACAGCTTTTCCCATAAAACTGCACCCCCTGCGGTTTTATTTTTTATTTTCCCGATCCCATGGCAGATAAGTCAAGTCCCTCATTCAGAAATGTGAGTTTTTGTCTTTTTTGTGAAAAATTGTTATATGTTTGTCCATGCTCGTCCCTGAAGTCTGTGGGAAAACACCACAAGTCATGGTTTATTTGTCTGTTTTTCCGACCATATGCTTGCTACCATATAGTCAGCAAAGAGAAACACCGTCAGGACCATGAGCAAGGGGGCTCAGACATGACATCCATTCCAAAGAAAGCGGCATACAGCGGCCCCACCATGAAGGAACGTTTTCAGAAGAGCTGGAAGCAGCACAAGTTTCTGTATCTGCTGATCCTTCCGGGCATCATCTGGGCCCTGATCTTCTGTTACGGCCCGATGTTCGGAATCTACATGGCTTTCATCAATTTCAAGCCCAGAATGAATTTCTTCACCAGTTTCTTCCAGCAGAAATATGTGGGCTTTCAGTGGTTTGAATATTTCTTTACCACCGGTGACTTTCTGCGGATCATGCGCAACACCCTGATGACAAGCCTGATCACACTCCTGCTTTCTTTTCCGGCTCCCATCTTTCTGGCCCTCCTCCTGAACGAATGCCGGCTGGCGCGGTTCAAGAAAATTGTGCAGACCGTTTCCTATCTACCCTTTTTCATCTCGTGGGTCATCTGTGCGAACATTTTCCTGACCATCATGTCCTCCACCGGTGTAGTCAATGAGGCACTCATGGACCTCGGCATCATCAAAAGTCCCATCCTCTTCTTCCAGAAAGGCCAGCTGTTCTGGGTGCTCCTGGGGCTGGCAAACACATGGAAGGGCATGGGCTACAATGCCATCATCTATCTGGCAGCCATCACTTCCATTTCCTCGGAAATCTATGAAAGCGCCATGATCGACGGTGCGAACCGCCTTCAGCGGGTGGTGCATATAACACTTCCCTGCCTTCTGCCCACCATCTCCGTCATGTTCGTTCTGGCTGTGGGCGGTCTTCTGAATGCCGGTTTTGAGCAGCAGCTCCTGATGAGCAACAGCACCATCATCAATTACTCCGACGTGATTGATACCTATGCCTACCGCTATGGTTTCGGCAGCGGCATGTATTCCTACAGCTCCGCAGTGGGACTGTTCAAGTCTGTGGTGAACTTCATCCTGGTGGTCTCAGCCAATGCGTTCGTCAGCAAAATCCGCGGACGCACCCTGGTATGAGAAAGGAGGGCCCGGTATGAACAGCAGCATTACCAGGAAAAAAACCGGAGGTTTTTTCAACCGGAGAAACGGTCATCTGATCTATGACATATTTGTCATTGCCATGCTCGCCCTCATCTGTTTTCTCTGTCTGTATCCCTTCTGGAACGTGGCCATCATTTCCCTCAATGACGCACAGGATACCGTGCGCGGCGGACTCTACTTCTGGCCCAGGAAGTTCACTCTGGACAGTTACCGTGAGGTGTTCAAGAACAAGGAACTGCTTCATGCCGCCTTCATTTCCCTGTCCAGAACCGTACTGGGCACAGTGATTGCGCTCTTCTTCAACGCCATGCTGGCATACGGCATGAGCAAGAAAGATCTGTTCGGAAGCAGGTTCTTCGGTTACTTCTTCGTGTTCACCATGTACTTCGGCGGCGGCGTGGTGCCCTATTACATGGTGCTCAAATCCGTAGGTCTGATTGACAATTTCCTTGTATATATCATCCCGGGTGCCATCAGCGTCTACAACATGATCCTGATCCGCATCTATATGGAATCACTGCCTGCAGAGCTCGAAGAATCCGCCTATCTCGACGGCGCCGGGGATGCCGTGGTGCTGTTCAGGATTGTGCTGCCGCTGACCAAGCCTGTGTTGGCCACAGTCGCACTGTTTACAGCCGTCGGTCAGTGGAGCAGCTGGTTTGACACCAACCTGTATACCTACAAGGCCAGCCTGAAAACGCTGCAGTTCATCCTGGTTCAGATTCTGAACAACTACGACCTGGGCAACAGCAAATCTGTGGCAGAAATCCTTCAGCAGGCATCCAAACAGAATCCTGTTTCCAGCGATTCCATCCGCATGGCAACCGCCATGGTTGTGACTGTACCGATTCTTCTTGTCTATCCCTTTGTGCAGAAATACTTTGTCAAGGGCATCATGATCGGTGCCGTCAAAGGCTGATATCGTATACAGCCGGTTGATCCGGTTGCTATAAAACATCTTTTACAGGAGGTATTTTCCATGAGAAAGATTCTTGCTGTGCTGCTATGCGCCATGCTGATGCTGAGCTGTCTGAGCATCCCTGCCATGGCAGAAGACGTGAAGGAAATCACCGTCTTCTTCAAGAATGAACTGCCCTGGGACAATATGGTTGCCGAAGCAATCACCAAGGCCACCGGCGTGAGGCTGAGCTTCGTATCCGTTGCCGGCGATGCCACGGAAAAACTGAACACCATGCTTCAGTCTGAAACTCTGCCGGACATCATTGCGATTGACCGCGGTGCTGCCGCCAACGACAACTACATCTCCAACGGTGCCGTCATCCCGCTGGATGACCTGATCGATCAGTACGCTCCCAACATCAAATCCCAGCTCGGTGCCACCATGGACAAGGTTCGCAACATGAACGACGGCAAGGTCTATGGTCTGCCCTCCTGGTTCCAGGATGAAGTGGCTCCCAGCGCCGTATTCGGTTTCAACCTCCGCATGAACTATGTCAAGGAACTGGGATACTATGACACCTATGTCGACCAGGGATACTTCACCAAGGATCAGTTTGTTTCCCTGCTGAAAGACTGGAAGGCAAAGTATTCCGAGATCAATGGCCACGAAACCATCGCTCTGTGCTTCAATGCGGACAATGAAAGCGCCACCCTGTACACCTTCCGCGGCATGTTCGGCATTGACCAGTATTATGTGGACGAAAACGGCACCCTGTTCAGCAACATTCGTGACCCGCACATGAAGGACATGTACGTGTTCATGAATGAGCTGTACCGCGACGGCCTGATCGACATCGACTGGCCGAGCTGCAAGAAAGCCCTGTTTGATGAAAAATGCAGCGGCGGCTATGTGCTTGGCGCTCCCGAAGCTTACTGGAACATCGCCAACACCGCCCTGCAGTATGACGCTGACGGAAACAAAAACGACGACAACATGATGTACCCCTTCATGGTGGTTGCTGACGGCGTGGATCCGGCCAAGACCACCTACGGACCCACCTCTGTTCTGGGCTGGACCTACACCTATATTTCCTCCGACTGCAAGGATCCTGTAGCCACCATCAAGTTCATGGACTGGCTGATGAGCGAAGAGGGCCAGTATGTCACCCAGTGGGGTCCTGAAGGCGTGACCTGGAATTATGTGGATGGAAAGCGCGTGCTGACCGACGAAACCATTGAAGCCCTGAACGCTGACTTCTGGACCTATCTGACCGAAAACGGAATCCGCAAGTATGAACTCCTGTTCAAGTCCGGTATTGCACAGGACGGCCAGTATTATGATCTGAACTCCGCATTCCCTATCATTACCGGTTCCCAGAATGTGGTGGCCGCCTTTGCCAACAAGTATCTCGGCGCTTCCGCCTATGATACCACTGCCATGGATGATCTCTCCCCTGACTCCGGCTCCATGGAAGCCCTGCTTTCCACCAAGATCAGCGATATCCGCAATGCTGCATATCCCCTGATCCTGATGGCCGGTTCCGCTGATGAGGCCGCCAGTCTGTTCGATCAGATGCTGGCTGACTGCGAAGCCGCCGGTCTGGCTGATGTGGAAAAGGTCGCAAATGACAAGTATCAGGCCAAGATGGCAATCTGGAATGCTGACTGATCCTGATAAAGATTGAACTGGAAAAAGGAAGTACGGGGCGAAATCCCTGTACTTCCTTTTTCAGGTTTACGTTTTCCCGGCTGTATCCGGGCGGCTCTCATGCTCTGTCGCCTGATGCCGCATCTGCGGCAGCTGGTCCAGAGTGCAGTATGGCAGCCGGAGCGTTACCCGGGTCCCAATATCCATCGGTTCAATAGTGACACCGTACTGCGAGCCGTACAGCATCTGAATCCGCTGATGCACATTTCGTATTCCGAATCCTTTCTGTGCTTCCCCCTGAGCAGCAAAGATGGCCTGGATGGTTTCCCTTGTGATGCCCGTTCCGTCATCATGAATCGTGAAAACCACATCCCCGTCCTGAATCGTTCCGCATACACTGATATGCAGTACATGCTCGTCTGCCATGGCATGATTGATGGAATTCTCAATGAACGGCTGCAAAATGACCTTCGGCACAATGGATTCTGCAATGGCAGGATCCGACGTGATGGTTACTTCCAGGAGATCATCAAAACGATTCCGCATGATATAAACGTAGTTCTCCGTAAGCCGGATCTCGTCTGCCACTGTGATATTTTCCCGTCCCTGATTCAATGAAATCCGGTACATGCTGGAAAGGGATTCGATCATGGTTTCCAGCCTTGGATCATGATGCCGTCTCGCCAGCGAAAGCACACTGGACAGTGTGTTGTACAGAAAATGCGGCTTGATCTGTGAATAGAGAAGCTTGATCTCTGTGTCACGCTTGGCAATCTCGCGGGCCATGACTTCCTTCATCAGATAGTCCACCCGGGCTTTCAGTATATCGAAGGACACGATTGCCTGATCAATTTCATCGCCTTTCTGCACTGTTTCCTCTTCATTGGAAATACCATATTCCTCCGTTGTGGAACGGATTCTGTTGCCAAGATCCCGGATCTTGGTGGTCATCCTCCAGAAAACGGTCAGGATAATCAGCATCAGAACGCCCACTGTAAGTGTCATGAATATCAGCATACGCTCAAATGTGGCATTGATGCTGCTGAGCAGGGTATGCATTTCTGCCACAACCATCAGTTTCCAGTTAAAGAGCAGTTCGTGCTGACTGTAGGCCTGGGAAGAAGTGATTTCCAGCGGCTGAAGCAGATCATCCTTCTCTTCTGCACTGTCCGCATAATGCATCTGAATCAGATCATTGCTTCCGAGCAGATAGACATGATGTGAACCCACGCCTGACAGGTATTTCGCAAACAGTTTTTTCTGAAATTCCAGCACAACGCCGAACTTTACGCCGCGGTAGCTGGAAGCACGCACCAGACAGAAATTGTCCGGACTCGAAATGGTATTGTAGGTATAGTAATCATCCGAAAACACCTGGCGCATGGCATACAGTCTTGCCGCACCATTCCTGGCGACAATCTCGTCATAAACGCTCAGCTTCTGAAATTCATCATAGGGCCGGATATAGGTTTTATCCTGGGAAATCGTGGGATTGTCAATATAGAAGGTGATCAGGGTCACATTCTCATTCATCCCCATCAATGTGGCAACATAAGCGTTCACATAGGAATACAGCTGCCAGATTTCCATGGTATCTGCAAACTGCCTGACAAGATTCTGCCACAGATTGGGATCAGACACGCTGGTGTATATAATGCTCGACAGTGAACGCAGTTCTGACGAAATCTGGTTGGTCATCTGGGAAGCCGTGTTCTCCATTTCCTCCATGACATAGCTTTTCATTTTCCCCTGCATGCTGCTGTAGAAGAAAACAAACACAACCGATGTGGTCAGAAGAACGGAAATCATCAGAAAAATCAGTATTCTGTTGGCAAAACTGCGGCGCAGATGCAAAGCCTTCCGGTTATCATTCCTCCGAGGCATAATGCACCCCATTTCTTCCGGGCAGCTGAAGACGGTAACTCATGGGCGAGACACCGTAAATGTCTGCAAATACCTTGCAGAAATACGAAACATTCCTGTAGCCTGTACGGACAGCGATCTCCTTGATGCGAAGCTCGGGATCCGCAAGCAATTGCCGTGCCTTCTCCAGCCGGACTTCCGTCAGATATTCATGAATGGTTTTCCCGGTCTTCTGCTTGAACAGGGCCCGGATCGTATTGGACGCAAGATAAAAATCCTTGGTCAGGGTTTCCGCGGATATGGCTTCCGGATAATGCTGGTTGATATGCTGAATGATCTGACGGACCGTATCCTGTCCGTCCCCGGGGTCATTCTGAGCGGCATGCAGGTTCTGCTTCAGTGACAGTATGTACTGTTCCAGTGCATCCAGATCCTGCAGCTCTTCCAGCATATGCAGCATATCATGTCTGTCATACCCGGAGAATTCTGTACCGCCGGATAAATACGGCATTCTGTTCAGAAGGGCTTCACAGATGGAATAGCACTCTGACACAACGCCCCGGCGTCCGGGTCTGAGCTGTCGGACCGAGGAAAACCAGTGTTCCAGGGCATCCGAAAATGATTCATCATCAATATGCTTCATAAGGAAACGTGTGCATTCCTGAATCGTTTTTCCGGACTTTTCCAGGGAATCCGCATGACTGTACTGATAAAAGCCATCTTCCTTCAGCTGCGTCAGATCATGATAACGATCCCTGAATTGTTCTGCGCCGATCAATGGATTGCCATGCATGAAATAGAAATGAAACGAAACATTGGTTCCTACCGAATCGGCAAGTTCCTGCTCGTCCTCCCCGGTCATTTCGGAAAAATCATAGATGCCGTCAGCAGCCACGATATACTCGCCTTTGGACAGGTATACAGCACAGAAATTTTCACATCTGCAGGACAGAAAATACATCAGCCGGTTCTTGATCTCCGTGGTCAGCCATTTCACTTCCGCTGCGGAACGCGTATGGTAGATGGAAAGAAAATTCACAATCTGAACACAGAAAACCTGCCAGCTTCCGGGGAATGTATCAATGGCTTCGTCATCCCCCATACCACCCACAAGCCGGATCAGCTGTTCCTCACGAAACAGACGCGCACCATATTCCGCACTGGAAATCATCTCCAGCCGCCGGCCTGCCTCCTGAACCGCTGAATGCAGTTCATTCATGTTGACAGGCTTGGACAGATATGCCACTGCATTGAGCTGTATGGCGGACTTGGTAAAGCTCACGTCATCATAGCTGGTAAGGAATATAAACTGAACATGAGGATACCGCTTCTGTATCTGCTCTGACATGGTAATGCCATCCATGACAGGCATTCTTATATCAGTAAGTATGATATCCACATATTCCCTGGACATTCTCCGCAGCACCTGAGCGCCATTGCGTTCAGCAAATGCCACTTCGATATCCCAGGAATCCCAGTCCACATGGTTGACAAGATCTTCCAATAGAAGACGTTCATCCTCAACAATGCCTATTCTGATCATATGCTGCCTCCAGGCATATATCATTCTGATAAGCCGATCTCATGACGCATTTCATTCTGCACATTGCTGCTGGTCCGATTATACCATAGATCTCTTCCGCAATGATACTGTCCGGCATGGATTTGGAATCTGATTCAGCCTCATGATCCTGGCTGTCCCACCCCGGTTCATCAACCTGAGTATCGTGACTGCTCTGAGAATGGCAAATCGAGCGTTTATATCAGAACCTGTTCCAAATCACAATGGTCTTTTGGGATAAAGAAAAATGCCCCGAGGACATTTTTCTCAGGGCAAAAACAGCATCCATGGAAAAACAGAATCAGCAAAATGCCTGTACTCACATTCTGTGAATGACTGTGGGATCCATATGTGCCAGGTCCTCCACAGCCGTCCGGCGCATCATCGCCTGCAGCTGTCCCGTCATGGCACGGATGGTATCCCGAACGCCCTCGGCTCCCTGATTCTTCAGCGGATCCATGAGCACGCGGCCCACGCTCACGGCATCCGCGCCAAGCGCCAGCGCCTTGTAGGCGTCAAACCCGGTTTCAATGCCGCCATCCACAATAATCTTCATGTCCGGGCCCACTGCCTTGCGGATTTCCGGAAGCACCATGACCGGCGGCACTGCATAGCGCATCAGTCCGTTGTGATGGCTCAGGATCACGCCCGCGCAGCCGATTTCCCGGCAGATTCTTGCGTCCCTCGCGCTGAGAATGCCCTTGGCAAAGAACGGGAGCCCGGCCATATGCACGATATCCCGGATCTCCTCCAGAGGCATGGCCCGCATGGGCAGTCCGGCCACCACGGAATCCTCCGCATCATTCACGTTGATGGCATGCTCAAAGTCCATGCCCACCGCCATGGCCCCGTGCTCCCGGGCGCACTGCATGCGCCTGTAAATCTCTTCGGGGTCCGCGTAGGGCTTGATCACCTTGATCACCTTTGCGCCGGTTTCCAGCACACGGCACAGTTCATCATTGTCGCCCATGCCGATGCATACCGCCGCGCCGGCCTGGCGCGCGCCTTCGGCCATGCCCACCAGATCCAGATGGCTCAGGGCCGCCGTCATAATGGGTGTCTCAAAGGTTTCCCCCAGAAGCTCAAACCGGGTGCTGGGCATGCCGCTGCCCATAATCCGGCTCTCCACCAGAAGGGAATCCATGTACTGCCTTGCAATGGCAATGGAATCTCCGCGGTCACTCATGATGTGTGCTCCTTTCCTGTCTTCCGTATGCGCCGGAACACCTGTGCAAGCTCCTCCAGCGCGTTGTCACCAAACCTGTCCTGGTCCGCAAGCACGGGAATATTCAGCCTTTCGGCCAGGTCCGCAAACGCTGCCGCCTGCACCTGGCCAAGCCCGATGGATACCTCCGTCCACGCATCGCCGCTGCGCACAAAGTCCTTGAGATGCAGTGCCCGGATTCGTTCAAGGTTCCGCTGCACAAACGTGTCCGGATCCATGCCGCCGGCCAGTACCCAGCCCACATCCACTTCCAGTCCGATGCGGTCCCCGGCAAGGTCTGCCAGGACCTCGCATGCCGTTTTTCCATGGTAGGTCCTTGAAATGTCCGCCTGCTCATTGTGGATCAGAATGCGTGCACTGTCCCCGAGCTTTTCCGCCGCCGCCCGCAGTTCTTCCGCCGCCAGGCGAAGGGAGGATTCCGAGAGGTCCTCCGGGGACTTTACCACAAAGTATTCAATCCCGTACGTCTCCGCCAGTGTTCTGAGCCAGTCCGCTTCCGCGGCCACGCTGCGGACGAACACATGACAGGAGGGAATGCACATGCCGTTTTTCCGGATCACCTCCGCCATATGCGGAATCGTGTCCGGCGGCCAGGCCATGCGTTCCAGTCCCTGTATGGGCTCTGCGCAGATGCACGGCTCCACCGCTGTGCAGCCCAGATGCGGCAGGGCTTCGAGGATGGTTTCCACCGGCTCCCGCGTACTCCTCAGAAGCCCGAATGTCTGAACGCCCTGCATATGCCTTCCCCTTTCCCGCATTTACATGCGCACAGTGATCATGTATACATCGTTTACGCCAAGCTCGAAACTGCATTTCGTGCCTTCCCCGTCACACACAAAGGGCCAGGCTTCCTCGCAGACGCAGCTGTTTTTCCGGATTCTTTCCACTTCCTCCCGGTTCAGCCACTCCGGACTTCCCATGTCCTGCCAGAATTTCAGCGGGTTTCCGTGCTCCTCATCCACGCGCTGCACGCTCACACCGGACGCCTTCACGCCGGGGAGCTCCAGTTCCACGCTCTCCCCGGGCAGGTCCAGATTCTTCATGCGCTGACGGAACAGCAGCACCTTCAGCCCATTTTCCACGGGGAAGGCCGCGTAGCCCACCTCGCCGGAGGTGGCGTCCGCGCCAAGGTCCAGGCGCTCATCCCCGGTCTCCCGCAGCATTTTCATGGCCCAGTACACCGGCTTGGGAATCCCGTGCTGGCTGAGCATGCCGAACCCGCCGTGGAACTCCTGGGGGAAGGGATGCAGTTCCTCAAAAATATCAGAGAAGCACCAGATGGAGGACCCATCCACATTCCCGGCCACTTCCAGTGCCGCCCTCACATCATAGGCCGCCACTTTGCGGGTGTCATTGGTAAAGGCGGAGAAGATGGCGTTTTCATTCCATTCCGTATAAAACACGGGCACGCCCCCGGCCTGACGCCGGACAATGGCGGAGTTGCGCGCAAACAGATCCGCCGGAATCTCCGTGATCTCCGACTTGTCGGGCTGCATGGTCCGGAATCCGTTGAGGAAGGTCTTCTCTTCGATGGAGTCCAGCTGCTTTGACAGACGCGCCATGCGCTCGCCCCAGCTTTCCCCTCCTTCCTCCCTGCTGTCCGTGTCCTCGCCCTGATCCTCCACGCCGCCCAGCGGATCGCCCGCGTACTGATGCGTGGTCACAAAATCCACAGGCACGTGCTCACTGCGGCAGTATTTCAGGAAGCTTTCCACCCACTTGCTGCCGCTGGTGGCCGGTCCGCCCACGCGGATCTGCGGATCCACCGCCTTGACGGCCTCGGCGGTGATTTTATAGAAATGGAAGTATTCCTCCCGTGTTCCGTTCCAGAAGACCACCTGAAGGTCCGGCTCGTTCCACACCTCAAAATACCAGGTGCGCACTTCCTCCGCGCCATAGCGGTGGATCAGGAAGCGCAGGAAGGTCTGGATATATTCCTGCCACTTCTTTTCATCCGCCGGCGGCACGATCACTGGTTTATAGAAGAACATGCCCTGAAGCGGTCTGCCCTCCTCATGAAGCGCCAGGGATGAGGGCATGAAGGAAAGCTCCACAAAGGGTTTCATGCCGGCTTCCAGGACATTGTCATAGGCCAGGGCACAGGCATTGAAATTGTATTCCGTGAACCGGTCCGCGCCGGGCACCGGCATCTGCATGGACAGATCGTTCACCGTGTGCATGTCATCGCAGAAGATTCCGTGGAAGCGGACACGTTCAATCCCCAGTGTGTCATGGATGAATTTCAGCTGCCGGACATAGTCAGAGCGCAGTGCCAGGAGCGCATGACCGGACCCCACGCAGAACTGCCAGTGTTTTTTGTGCGGCACCACCGGTGCATTCCTGTCAATCCGGATCTTCATGGGTAAAACCCCCTCTGTTCTTTCGTTTTCTTGCGGTTCCTGCGGAAGATTATATCATATGATGCGCCTGCACGCGCATCCGTTCAGGTTATTCTTGCAAATTTAGCGCTCAGGCTGTATCATGTATCCTTGCTCTGAGCATCATTAAATTCTTTAAGGAGGAATCGTAATGAGTTCTATGAAGAAATATGTTGCAGAGTTCATCGGTACCTTTGTCCTCGTCTTCTTCGCCTGCGGCACCGCAGTCGTCGTCGGATGCGACGGCAATGTGGCCAACGCAGCCTATGGTCTCACAGCGGCAGCCTTCGGTCTGGTGATCGTTGCCATGGCTTATTCCATCGGCAATGTCAGTGGCTGCCATATCAATCCCGCCGTATCCATCGCCATGCTGGTGGACGGACAGATGAACGTGAAGGACTTCTGCGGCTATGTGGTCGCCCAGTTCCTGGGTGCCACCGCCGGCGCAGGCTGCCTGAAGGTCGTGCTCGGCGAAAACGCCGGCGGACTTGGCACCAATGCCCTGTACAACGGCAATGTCGGCCTGTCCCTGCTCATCGAGGTTATTCTGACCTTCGTCTTCGTGCTGGCCATCCTGGGCGTCACCTCCAAGCCTGAAAATGGCAAGGTGGCAGGCCTGGTCATCGGTCTCACCCTGACCCTGGTCCACATCCTGGGCATCCACTTCACCGGCACTTCCGTGAACCCCGCCCGCTCCTTCGGCCCCGCCCTGTTTGCCGGCGGCGCTGCCCTGAGCAATGTGTGGGTATTCATCGTTGCGCCTCTGGTGGGCGGCGTGCTCGCTGCTATCGTGCACAAGTTCCTGAAGAACTGATCTGCCTGACAGCGCACATCCGGACTCCTCTGCGGAGGAGTCCTTTTTCTCTGCCCATACCTGCATGCATTTCATTGACTTTTCCATACCCTGATGTTACCATGCAGGCGTCCAAGCATAATCAATTGGAAAAGGAGATCTTCCATGAACAGCATCATCCATATCCAGGCCACCAAAGAAGGCCCTGGCATCCCCGCATATCTGTACGGTCAGTTTTCCGAGCATCTGGGCAGATGCATCTATAATGGTCTCTATGTGGGAGAAGACAGCCCGATTCCCAACGTAAACGGCATGAGAACGGATGTGGTGGAAGCGCTCCGGCATATCCATGTACCGATTCTGCGCTGGCCGGGCGGCTGCTTTGCCGATGAATACCACTGGCAGGACGGCATCGGACCCAAGGAAAACCGCCGCCGCATGGTAAACACCAACTGGGGCGGCGTGGTGGAAGACAACAGCTTCGGCACCCATGAGTTCATGGAACTGTGCCGTCAGATCGGCTGCGAACCCTATATCAACGCCAATGTGGGCTCCGGTTCCATTCAGGAAATGGCGGAATGGGTGGAATATCTCAACAGTCCCTCCGACTCCACCATCGCCCAGAAGCGCTGGGCCAATGGCCACAAGGAGCCCTTCGGCGTCCGCTATTTCGGCGTCGGCAATGAAAACTGGGGCTGCGGCGGCAATATGAAGCCCGAGTACTATGCCGACCTCTACCGCCGTTACCAGACCTACTGCCGGAACTACGGTGACAACAAGCTCTTCCGCATTGCCTGCGGTCCCAGCGAGGGCGACTGGAAATGGACGGAGACCCTCATGTCCAAGGCAGGCAAATATATGGACGGCCTGTCCATGCACTACTATACGCTCCCCGGCGACTGGACCGTGAAAGGCAGCGCCACCGAGTTCACCCTGCCCGTGTTCTATGAAACCCTCCGCAGGTCCCTGAAGATGGAGAAGCTCATCAGCATGCACCTGGCGGTCATGGACCGTTATGATCCGGATCACAAGGTCAAGCTGCTGGTGGACGAATGGGGCTGCTGGTTTGACGTGGAGCCCGGCACGAACCCCGGATTCCTGTATCAGCAGAACACCATGCGCGATGCGCTGGTCGCCTCCCTGACCCTGGACATCTTCAACCATCACGCCGACCGTCTCGGCCCCTGCTGCATTGCCCAGATGGTCAATGTGCTGCAGGCCATGGTGCTCACCGAGGGCAGCAGCATGGTGCTGACGCCCACCTACCATGTCTTCGATCTCTATCAGGCGCACATGAACGGCAGCCTGCTGGAGTCCCACGTGTTCACCGACACCGTGGAGGATATGCCCCAGGTGCACGCTTCCGCATCCCGGAAGGATCAGGTGATCACCGTCACCCTGAGCAATCTCAGCGCGGATACGCCCGCGGAAACCACCCTGGACCTCTTCGGCGCCTGTGCCGCCTCCGCCTGCGCGCGCGTAATTACCGGTGCGCCTCAGGCCCACAATACCTTTGACGCGCCTGAAACCGTGAAGCCGCAGGCCCTGAGCGTGAATATCGCTGACGGCCGCGCCACCGTGACGCTTCCGCCCTGCTCCGTGGCCGAAGTGACCCTGCATGTCTAAGCCCTGCCGGTGCCTGCTCGACACCACCCAGCCTGATCTTAAGGCCATTGTCCAGGACTATCTCAGCACGCTGCTCCCGGAGGACCGGACGGAAGAACCTGTGTACCGGGAGCGGCTGCAGGCCTGCCTTGCCTGTACGGAGCTGGACAGCGGCACCTGCCGTCTGTGCGGCTGCTACGTGGAAGCCCGGGCCGGAAAACGGAACCAGCACTGCCCCCGGATTCCTGATCAATGGAATTTTGCATCGAAAGGAGATTTTCCCATGTCACTGACCCCCAAGGATATCGCCTCCATGCTGGACCATTCCACGCTCCAGCCCTACCTCACCGAAGATGACATCCGCAGAGGCGCCCAGATCGCCCTGAAATACGGAACCGCCAGCATGTGCGCGCGCCCCTGTGATGTTCCGATCATGGCCGAAATGCTCAAGGGCAGCCCTGTCAAGGTCTGCACGGTGATCGGGTTCCCTCACGGCGCCCATGAAACGGCCATCAAGGTGGCGGAAGCCCGTCTCGCCCTGGAGGAGGGCTGCGAAGAACTGGATATGGTGATCAATATCGGAAAGCTGCTGCACGGGGACACGGATTATGTGCGCAATGAAATCCGCCAGATCGTTGATCTCGCCCATGCTTCCAGCGCCATTGTGAAGGTCATCATCGAAACCTGCTATCTCAATGATGAGCAGAAAGTGCTGGCCTGCCATCTGTCCGAGGAAGCCGGAGCGGACTTCGTCAAGACGTCCACCGGATACGGCTCGAAAGGCTGCACCATCGAAGATCTGAAGCTCATGCGCGCAGCCGTCTCACCCGCTGTCCGTGTCAAGGGTTCCGGCGGTATCCGGGATCTGGATACCGTGCTTCAGGCCCGTGCTGCCGGTGCCAGCCGCTGCGGCGTTTCCGCCACGGAGAAAATCATGGCGGAAGCCGAGGCACGCTACGCCGAAGGCACACTCAGGGAACTGTAATACCTGCCCACTCAGATCAGAAGGCCGCCGGAAACAGCAATGTCACTGCAATCATGGCATTGCCGCTCCGGCGGCCTTTTTCAAAACAGCGCCTTTCATCTCATGCTTTCA
>CACYNZ010000020.1 GCA_902775835.1 uncultured Eubacteriales bacterium
CACACTTCCGCGATCATGGGAAAGGTGCTCCAGGCTTTGGGCCAGCCGCAGTAGAAGGCCAGCTGGGTCACAATTTCCACGGCTTCCTGTTTGGTTATGCCGTGCTCCTTGCCAATGGCCAAGTGCGCCTTTAATTGGGGATACAAGCCCGCGGAGAAAAGCGCCGCGATGGTAATCATGCTGCGGTCACGGGGAGAAAGCTCCTTTTCCCTGGACCAGACTTCTCCGAACAGTACGTCGTCGTTCAATTCCGCGAATTTGGGGGCCAGCTTGCCCAGGTTGTCCCGGCCCGCCGTTTGCTTCTTTGCCATAAAAATGCCTCCTTTTATTTAATTGCTGTTGTTTGAATGTATGCCTTGGGCTTCCAGCCAATTCTGCACGTCGCCCGGCAAGCCCGACCCGCCGGAATAGTGCACGGACAGGCCCGGCGCGATAACGGCATCGGGAGCCAGCTTGGCGATGGCCGTCAGGCTCTGTCCGAAACGTCCGCCGCCATGGGAGCAGAAGGGCAGGATTGTCTTTCCGCTGAAATCATAGGCTTCCAGGAAGGACGCGATCGGCATGGGAATGGATGCCCACCAGTTGGGATAGCCCAGCAGAATCACATCATACCCGTCCAGGTTTTCGGGCAGGTCCGTAATTGCCGGACGCGCCTGGTCGTGCTGATCCCGCTGTGCCTCCATGAGGACGGTATTGTAGTCCTCTGAATAGGCGGGAACCGGCACGATCTCAAACAGATCCGCGCCCGTCTGCCTCTGAATCTCCTCCGCGATCCCCCGGGTGTTGCCGCTCCAGGAGAAGTAGGCGATCAGCATGTTTCCGGAGGCCTGCGTCCTCTCCGCCTCACTGATGGTGGAGACGGTTCCCGAGAGCGTCTTTCCGGCGCTGCGCACCAGGCGGATGCCCAGGTTGAAGCTGGCCATGTTCAGTTCGCCGGCGGCGCGGTAGGCGCTGCGCAGGTTTTTGCCGAAATCGTTCCAGCCGCCCCCGCGGTAGACCCGGCGGGTACCGGTCTGCGCGCCGGTGGGATAGGTGGTGCTGGAAAGATCATAGGCGCCGTACAGGTCCCAGCACCACTCATTTACATTGCCGTGCATGCAGTACAGGCCCCAGGCGTTGGGCTCAAAGCTGTTTACTTCCACCGTCGTCTGGCGGTAACGCCCGGGCCGGGTTTCCAGCACGGAATCGTTGAAGTAGTTTTCTTCGAACTCATAGGGATAATGGCCGTAATAGTTGGCTTCCTCAGGACCGATGGCGTGGATGGTATTGAAGGGCGCCGAAGTGCCCGCGCGGCAGGCGTATTCCCATTCGGCCTCCGTCGGGAGACGGTAGCCGTCCGCGCCGCGGTCCCAGACAACGGTCTGCCCGTCAATGGCATAGGCGGGCGTCAGGCCGGCCTCCGCGCTCATGGCGTTGCAGAAGCGCACGGCGTCCATCCAGCTCACGTTTTTCACGGGCAGGTTTTCGCCCGTAAAGCTGCCCGGGTTGACACCCATGAGACGTTCGTACTCAGACTGCGTGACCTCATAGGGGCTCATCCAGAAGCCGGACACGGTCACTTCATGCTGGGTTTCATCGTCGATACGCCAGTTCTCCGTATCCGGACTTCCCATCAGGAATGTGCCGCCCTCGATCCATACAAAGTGATCTGGCACCTGCCTGGCCTCGCTTTCTGTGCTTTCGGTCGGAACCGGGGTGCCCGGTGCCGCTTCTTCAGTGATTTCAGTCGCAGCAAGCGTGTCCGGTGCCGCCTCTTCTGTGCTTTCAGTCAAAGCCGGGGCATCCGGTAAGGCCTCCTGAGCGATGTCAGCGGCCCAGGGCGCCGCGTCCTCGTTCCAGTCATCGTCTGACTGTGCCGGGAAAGCGATGATCAGGCCCATGCCGAGGATCACCGCCGTCAGGATGCCCACCAGAGAAACCAGCCGGCTTCTGTCATCTGCTTTTCTGCTTAGAAGCCTGGGGAGCTGCGCCCCGGCAAACACCCAGAGGAATGCGATGAGCAGAGCCTCCAGCAGGACCAGCGGGGCCGGTTTCTCATAGTCAATGAAGGCAAAGGGCACCCGATACAGCAGATAATCCGGATAGCGGTTCCGCACAAGCAGCCACAGGCCGGCCCCGGCCGCGAGGATGGAAAGGCCAAAGCCGACGCGGTGCAGGGTGGTGCTTTTGATGTCCCGGGTCATTGCCGGGATATGCAGGCCAAGATGCAGTCCCATCAGCACAAAGCACCAGTGGGACAGGGTCAGGTGCAGCCTGCGTCCCAGGGAGGCCCGCATGAACTCCGACAGGAAGGGCACGGCGTGCACGCTCATGTTGATGCCGCACAGGGCCGTCAGCACAAAGCAGATCACGAGGCCTGCGTTGATCAGGGTCTGCACGGCTCTCAGGGGCGTGTACTTTCCCCTGAACAGCGCCGCGTACCATTTCCGGTTCAGGATCTGATGCAGGACCATCAGCAGGGTCATGACGATGCCGGTCCACTCGTGCCCGGATTCGCCTGTCACCTGATAGCTCATCAGCAGCAGGAGCCCGATTCCCAGCAGGACGTCAACAACGTGTTTGGAATGCTTAGAGCGCATGCTGCCTCCTTATTCAGGGCTCAATGCCCAGGGAGGAAGCCCATTCCGTCAGCTCTTCAACGGTGCTGCGGGGCGTGAAGCGCGTGCCTTCCAGCCAGGTGCCGGCTCCCGCCTGCTCCTCAAGATGCTTCATGCTGCTGCCCAGGCCGCTGCCGCCGGAGGTGAAGAACACCGCCATGGTTTTGTCGCTCAGGTCCACATGCTCCACAAAGTTCGATACGATGCGCGGTACATCGCCCCACCAGATGGGGTAGCCGATCAGGACAGTGTCATAGCCCGTGAGGTCCGGCAGCTCGCCCGCAATGGCGGGACGACAGGTGGGATCGTCCGTCTCGATGGAGGTACGGCTCTTGCGGTCATTGTAGTTCAGGTCCGCGTCAGTGTAGGGGTCTTCGGGAACGATCTCGTACAGATCGGCACTCAGGCCTTCCGCCAGTTTTTCCGCGACGCCCTTTGTGGTGCCGGTGGCGGAGAAGTACACCACAAGAATGTGGCTGGCGGGCTTGGAAGCCTGCTCTTCGGCTGTCGTTTTTTCGGCACCTGCGATGGGCAGGCAGGCAAGGGCCATAATCAGTGCAGACAGGACCGCGGTGATTTTCTTCAGCATGTTCAGGTCTCTCCTTTTTCATATTAATAGGTCTGTAATCAGTCCCGTACACAGGGAAAACAGCATGACGAACGCCAGATAGATGAGAAAATGTTTCCAGCCCAGCACGATCTTCATCGCGCCGAGATTGGTGATCTTGGTGGCCGGGCCGGTCAGCATGAAGGCCGCTGCGCTGCCCATGCTCATGCCGTCCGTCAGCCATTCGATGAGCAGCGGGATCGTGCCGCCGCCGCACATGTAGACCGGCACGCCGATGGTGGCGGCCATGAGGACGCCGAAGCCGTTGTTTCTGCCGAACAGGGAGCTTACGAAATCATCGGGCACATGGATCTGATACAGTGCGGTCAGCAGTATGCCCAGGGCGAACATGGGGCCGGTGGCCCTGATATTGCGCCAGATGTTCTTCAGGAACCTGAAAAGCATATTGGGATCGGTGTCCCGGTTCCGGCCCTCGTGAAAGCCGGTGAAGTCAAAGAAGCTTCTGCCTTTTCCGCTGTAGAACAGCCGGATCAGCCAGCCTGCTGCGCAGCCGCACAGGAAGCAGCTGACACAGCGGATGAGCAGCGCCGTCTGGCCCAGCGCCCCGCTGTAGAAGATGAGCTGCGGGTTGAGAAGAATGCTGGACATCATGAACGCGGCCAGGTAATCATCCTTCACGCCCTGCTCGGAGAAGGACGCGGCTATCGGGATGGTGCCGTACATGCACAGCGGTGAGGCGATGCCCAGGAGACTGGCCGGGATCATGCCAAGCCAGCCCATTTTTTTCCGGCCGATTCTGGCAAACGCGCCATGGATGTACTTCTTGCCGAACACGGAGACCGCGCTGCCCAGCACGATGCCCAGTGCCCAGTATGGCGCGATCTGCCGGATCTGGATGTCCAGGTAGTACCACAGATAGACGGCTTCCCGCCGGATCCAGTCAGCCATTGCTTAGTCTCCGATGACAGCCAGACGGTAGTTCCGGCTGCCCAGTCCGTTCTGCGCGCCGACTTCCAGCGTATACAGTCCGTTCTGACGCTCAATGCGGCGGCAGAGACTTTCGCTGTCGGGCATGGCGTATACCAGGTCAATGGCGGCCTGATCAATGGCCAGCGGGTCCGTGGAGGCCAGAATGCCAATGTCGTGCATGTCCGGCTCAGCGGGACTGCCGTCACAGTCGCAGTCCACGGACAGGCGGTTCATCACGCTGATGTAGAGGATGTTGTCGCCCATGCGCTGATCGACGCCCTTGGCCGCGTCCGCCATGGCCTCCAGGAAGGGATTCTGCTCACCCCAGATGCCGCCGCTCTTCTTTGTGCCGCCGGAGTGGATCCACACCTTGCCCATGGAGGAGCCGAACCCGATGGAAATGTTCTTGATGGCGCCGCCGAAGCCCGCCATGGCGTGCCCCTTGAAGTGAGTCAGCACCAGGAAGGAATCGTAGTTCGCAAAGTGGCTGCCCACATAATCCACGCTGATGCGGACGCCGCCCTCGATCGGGATCTCCATGCTGTCTTCCTCGTCCAGGATATCCAGTTCCGCCACGTCCAGAAGGCCGTTGTCCCTGGCCTGCTGCCGGTGCATGGCTGTGGAGGAGCGGCTGCCGCCGTAGGCGGTGTTGCACTCCACGATGGTGCCGTTGACCAGATGAATGAGATCCGCGATCAGCTCCGGCCGCAGGTAATTGCTGCGCTCGCTCTCACCGGTGGACATCTTGACGCCCACCTTTCCGGGCAGGTCCACGCCCAGAGCCTGATAGGCCTTTACGAGAGACGCATCTGAGATATCGCTGATGAAGTACACGACAGGCGCGGATTCGTCCTGCGTGCAGTACGGCAGGCTGGCGGTATCGAGCTGCACGCCGCCGTTGGTTACCAGGCTGTCCGCCAGGGCGGAAGCACAGAGCATGCAGAGCATCAGCAGAGTGGCAAACAGTCTTTTCATGCGCATCCTCCTTACAGGTTCATTTTCGCACAGTCACCGATCTTTTCGCCCGTCACGAAATACTCATAGGTGGGGAACTCGAAAAGCACCGGCTTGAACACGTGATAGTCAATCCTGTCTTTTTCATTGAGCACGGATTCGTCCGCATAGGTAGCCAGGATTTTGCAGACGAAGTGGTCAAAGTGCTCCAGTTCGTAGTTGCCGTCCACCTCGCACTCCATGGACACTCTGGCATCGTCAATGAGCGGCGCGCCATATTCGCCCATGGTCCAGGCGAAGGCTTCGGACTTGTCCGTCTTGTTCCCGCTGACGGTCCCCATTCTGTCCGCGGCCTTCAGCCAGGACGCGTCCACCACGTTCACGGACAGCTTCTTGTTTTCCCGGATGCCCTGGTTGATGTAGTGGGCCTGTACCAGGGAGACCATCAGATGGCTGTGGGCCATGGTGCCGGCATGGGCCACCAGGGTCCAGGTGGGTTTGTCCCCGACCATGGCGCCAACCACGATCAGTGGAGAGGGATACAGGGCCAGGGCCGGTCCAATATTCTTCTTGCCCATGTTATTTCATCTCCTTTTCCCACATGCGGACGGCGTTGATGCCCAGCGTGTCCGCGAGCTGTTCCAGTTCCTTCACTTCATCCGCGCTCAGCGTGATCCGGGCCGCCTTTGCGGCGTCCTCCACGTGGCTGACCTTTGTCACGCCGATAATGGGCAGCGTGCCCTTGGCAATGGCCCAGGCCACCGGAATCTGCGCGACGGCGACATGATATTTGTCCGCCAGCTTCTTCATGGCCGCGTTCAGCGTTTCCAGTTTTCCCAGCACGGGGTTGTAGACAGATGCCCGGTCGGAGCCCTCCGGCATGGGATGCTGCGTGTCATACTTGCCGGACAGTGCGCCCTGCTCAAGCACCATATAGGAGAAGAATACAATATCGTTCTCCCGGCAGTAATCCAGGATGCCGGAGTCCTCGGAGGAGCGGTTGATCAGGCTGTAGTGGTTCTGTACGGCAGAAAGCCTGAGCCCGTGCGCCCGGAGAATCCCGTCGGCCTGCCGGATCTCCGCCAGGTTGTGGTTGGATACACCGATCATCGGCGCGTCCTGCCTGCCCTCAAAATACCTGGCGACCTCTTCTGTCCAGTGCGGAGCGCCCCAGACGTTGTGGATCCAGTAGATGTCGAAGCGGTCCAGATCCATCAGCTTCAGCTGCATTTCGATCATGTCCGCCATGGCGGTGGGCGTGTCATCTGCGCACTGCGGGGTGAACTTGTCAGACACCAGATAGCTTTCCCGGGGCAGTCCCTTCAGAAACCCGGCCAGCACCTTTTCAGAGATACCCATGCCATAGGCGTAGGCGGTATCCCACAGGTTCAGGCCATGGGCCATGCCCGCTTCAAAGATCGGGCGGAGTGTGTCCGCTGTCAGATTGCCGCCGAAGGTGCCGTCATTTCCCCATGCCCACGCGCCAAGCGCGATTTTCGGTAAAGTGTTCATGAAAACATACCTCCTCTTTCCTCTGCTCTGCTTATGATTTTTGAATGCCGTGGATATTCAGCCAGCGGATGACATCGGGAAGCCTGTCATTGCAGAAGGCCGCGTCGTGCCGGCCGGGGCAGGGATGCCACTCCACTTCGGCTCCGGCCTCCTTCAGCGCGGCGGCCAGCGCTTCGTTGGCGCCGAGCAGGGCATCCTCTGTGCCGCAGGTCATGTAGATTCTCGGAAAATGGTTGACCCCGTCCTGCACGTTCTGCTTCCGGATCTCCCGGATCAGATGCCGTGGATTCCGGTCCGTGTTTTCGGTCTCGTCAAGCCCGCGGAAGCTCTCCAGTTCACCGCGCGTATTTCCCTGGGTATTGACCCAGTCCCTGTCGTATTCGTAGAAATGCACAGCGCCCGCGAATACCGCAATTCCGCCGAAGGTATCGTGGTACTTCAGGCCGTTGCGCAGCGCGCCGTATCCGCCCATGGACATGCCGGAGATAAAGGTGTCTTCCCGCCGGTGAGAGAGCGGGAACATTTCACGGGTGATCTGAACCAGTTCCTCCCCGACGTAGGCCCCGAAATCACCGAGACAGCCGTTTTTCACGGGAACGTCCAGATAGAAGGAGTTTTCGCCGGAGGGCAGGATCACCCTCGATGCCGGACTTTTCAGCCAGGCCACGGATATTGGTGTAGTGCAGCCAGCGGCTGCTGCTGCCGCCGAGCCCGTGAAGCAGGTATATGGCCGGATAGGGCGGCTGAAACCTTTCCAGCGGCAAAATGGCACGGAAGGATACAGATCTCAGCAGGGTTTTTGACTCAAATTCAGCTTCGAGAACGGCCATGCTTTCATCCCTCCCGGCTCAGATTTTCTGATTTCCCGTGGACCAGACATGCTTTTCCCCGGCGTTTGCCGGCCTGTTCTGCGCCATGACGCCCGCCAGGGGATGGGGCACATAGGGGGCTTCCAGGTAAGCGATCTCGTCTTCTGTCAGCTCCAGATCCACTGCTTTCGCGGCACCGTCCACATGATGGAACTTTGTCGCTCCCACCACCGGTGAAGCCACCTTGGTCAGCAGCCAGGCCAGCGAAATTTCCGTCATGGTCACGCCGCGCTTGTCGGCCAGCTCCGCCACCCGGTCAATGATGAGGCTGTCCTGCTGTGCGGTGGCATCATACTTGAACCGGGCATAAGCGTCCTTTTCCAGGCGCTCGGAGGTTTCGCCCGGCCTGCGGGACAGCCGGCCTGCCGCCAGGGCGCTGTAGGGCGTGAGGGCTATGCCTTCCTCCTGGCAGTAGGGCACCATTTCCCGCTCTTCCTCCCGGAAGATCAGGTTGTAATGCCCCTGCACGGAGATGAACTTTGTCCAGCCCTCACGTTCGGCAATGGCATTGGCCTTGGCCAGCTGCCAGGCAAAGCAGTTGGAGATGCCGATGTACCGGGTCTTGCCGGAGCGCACCACCCGGTTCAGGCCGTCCAGAATATCCTCGATGGGCGTCTGCCAGTCCCACATGTGATAGATGTACAGATCCACATGATCCATGCCGAGATTTTCCAGGCTTTTGTTGATCATGCGCTCGATGTGCATCTGGCCGGTAACGCCGCTTTCGATCTCTTCCTGGGTGCGGGGCAGGAACTTGGTGGCCACCACCACCTCATCGCGCTTTGCGAAATCCCGCAGGGCCCGGCCCACATACTGCTCGCTGGTGCCGCTCTGGTAGGCGATGGCCGTGTCGAAGAAGTTGATGCCCGTTTCCAGACCGTGCCGGATGATTTCGCGGGAATGTTCCTCATCCAGCGTCCAGGCGTGCTGTCCCTGCCCGGCGTCGCCGAAGCCCATGCAGCCCATGCAGATGCGGGAAACGGTCAGGTCAGATTGTCCAAGTCTTGTGTATTTCATGTCTTACTCCTCCTTTGCGCTGAGCAGTGTGTTCAGACAGGTACAGGTCAGGTCATAGGCTGACTGGTATACATACGGGATGCCGGCCTGCTCCATGGCCGTCTTCTGCTTTTCGGTGACGCTGGTATAGGGGAAGATGCCGTACAGGAACGGGAAAAAGGCATACAGGAACCGCTGACGCGCTGCCCTGCCCATTTCCGGAATATACTTTTCCATCATGCGGGCGACGGTGTCCAGGGAGGCTCCATAGGCCGCCTTGAATTCGGCGAGCTTCTCAGGACGGGCATTGGCCTCCATGTCAAAGAGGTTCATGGACAGGAGGCGCAGAAGCTCCGGTCTGTCCGTCAGGGTCCGGGCAATCACCTGGGCAAGTTCCTGCCGCGTCAGATGATCTTCCCGTTCCATCACGGCGTTCATGGCCTCCGTCCACCGTTCATATTCCCGCTGCATCAGTGCCAGAAAGATTTCTTCCTTGGTTTCGAAGTAGTTGTAAATCGAAGTGCGGGTAAAGCTGGTGGCCGCGCCGATGTCCTTGATGGTGATCTCCCTGAAGCTCATGGTTTCATAGAGATGCGCGCAGGCATCGATGATCTCCTGCTCGCGGGCGGCTGCCAGTGCCGGTGAAGCCCTTGACATGAACATTCCTCCTGAAACAAAACTGACACTGTGTCATCGATGGAATGGTATCACAAAACTGACACGGTGTCAAATTAAATGATGTATTTCTTTCTGATCCCGGGATATCCGGAGCGGACATCACCGCAGGGAGACGGTTTCTCTCTGGATCTGCCGCGCTGTGCTTGTCTTCTGCGGGAAATGGACTATAATACAGTTTGACAAAACTAACTGATCCTGGCGTGTATATGATGCGGTGTCAGGCTGAAAGGCCGGATGTCCATGCAGGAAACCGCAGAACGCGGGAAGATTCGCGGGAAGGGAAGAGCGATCTTTACGGAAGGGACGTATTCCCGGCGCGGATGCGGTGAAACACCGGGGGAGCAGAGCATGGAAGCGGGGGAGCGGAAACCATGAATGAACTGTACGAAACCGGAATTTCCAACGCACGGTGGTGGGCCTATGACATTCCGGGCAACATCGGCTGGATCATCTGGCTTGTCGGTCTCATCCGGTGCATGAAAAGGGGCGTCGGTCTCTTTGAGGCGCTGGCCATTGTGCCCGGCGTGCTGATGCTGACCGGGGTGGCCGAGCTGATCAGCGAGCGGGCGGCCGGTCTGGACCGGGTGCTTCCGAAAAAACGTGTTCTGCGCGGCTTCGGCGCGCTGACGCTGGGCGGTGTTCTGGCATTTCCCGCCGCTGTCGTGGGTCTTGTGACGGAGGCGGATGTATCCTGCATGCTGTGGATGCTGGGCGGGGCGGTCCTGTGTGCCGTGTTTGCGGGACTGTGCCTGCGGGGCTACAAAAAACGGGTATAAGGCTGACCATGAAGAAACAATATGACATGCAAGGGAGAGTGTGCATATGACAATCATGAAGATTCTGATGCTTGCTGCGATCGCCGGTCATCTGCTCTGCGGGTACTGCGACTGCCTGCTGACATATCTGCCCCGCGGCAGATTCCGCTTTGAGGATATGAAGAACAATCAGAAGCTTGCCCAGGCTTTTGACGGACTTCCCCTCCGCAATCCGATGAAGTCCATGCTGCTGGGATGCCTGGCCATGTTCCTGTTCTTCTTTGGCTATCTGGCCCTGTGTCACTGGATGCGCGCGTACTCTGAGCTGTGCGCTGCGCTGATGCTGGTGGGCTGTGTCTGCGTTGCGACCTTCGGCATGGCGCATCACGTGTTCTGCGGTGTGCCGGAGTGGCTGTATGTGCGTCTGGGCCGCACGCAGGAAGCGCTGGATATCATCAATGAATTTTTTCGGAAAACATCCATTACAATGGTCATGTGCTATCTTGGCTTTCTGATTTTCGGCGTCACCTTTTTTGCGGCGGTTGTCTCAGGGATCACGCCGCTGCCCCGCTGGGCCTGTATATTCAATGTTCTGCCTCTGATGCTGGCGTTTCTGCCGCTGCGGGTCGGCGGAGCCGGCAACTGGGCCGGGGCTGTCATGTTTCTGGGGCTTTTCTTCCTGATGTGATGAGCGGCATGAATGGAGCGGATTCTCCATGGAATTTGCGGTATGGTGTCCGCTGCGTGTCAATGATTTCAACTGACATTCGAGCCTTCTGACGCGACGGTCGCTGTTATTCCGTTCCTTTATCTGATACGATGGAATCACAAAAGGAAGGAGGACTCCATCATGGAAATGGGGAAAGAAATCAGACGCCTGCGTGAAGAACGGGGTATCACTCAGGAGACCCTGGCTGAAGTCCTGAATGTGACAGCCCAATCCATCAGCAAATGGGAACGCGGCACCAGTATGCCGGATGTGCAAATGCTGCCGCAGATCGCGGTGTACTTTGGCGTTACGATCGATCAACTGTTCGACATAGCCCCAGACCAGCAGATGGAACGCATGGAAAACCGGATCTACAGTCAGGGTCTGCTGGAAGCGGCGGAGATACGGCAGCTGGAGCAGCAGCTTGCTGCTTATTCCGAACAGCCGAAGCTCGCCGGAAAGGCAAACACACTTCTGGCAAAGCTTTACAACCATCAGGCGGAACAATACCGCATACTGGCAGTCAGATATGGCAAAGAGGCTGTAGAAAAAACAGGCGGTGATCCGGATGCGATCAGTGAGCTTGCAAATGCCTGGGGAAGCCGTATTTCCGACTGGAATGTACGTAATCATCATGCTCTTATCAAATGGTTCAGTGATTACTGCCTCCGCAATCCTGGCAACCGTGCCGCCCTCATGTGGTTACTGGATAATCTGATCGATGACCGGCGTCTTTCAGAAGCACGCCAGTGGATGGAGAAGCTGGTGCGCATGGACAATACTTTCCGTGTTCCCATGTACCGCTATCTGATTGCACAGGCAGCAGGTGAAAAGGAAGAAGCCGAAGCCTGTCTGACTGAACTGGAATCCATGGAAGACCAGGAATGGTGCTGGGCTGTCACGCTTGGTGATATCTATACCCTGCGACAGGAGTATGACAAGGCGATTGCCTGGTACAGAAAAGGCCAGGAGCTTCAGCCCTCCCCAAAGTATACTGACAGTGCGACCAGCATCGCACATATTTATGAAATCCTTGGCAATGCGCCGAAGGCGATTGAGGCATATAAGGAACAAATGAGACTTCTGCGGGAGGAGTGGGGCATTGTAAAAGGCGAAGAGCTCGATGAAGTGGAGCGCGCCATACGCAGCCTGCAGTAGAAAATCAGATGTATGAGCTTTCCGCCCATAGGAAAACGGCATCCTGCTTCCAGATTCTCTGGTGTCAGGATGCCTGTTTTCGTATTCCTGCCTTTGGACATTTGCGTCGATTTTTCCGTTTCGCTGGTTTGTATTAAAGCTGGCAGGCTTTTCGCTGACCGCGTCGCTGCTGCCACCTGTTTTTCTGCAGCCTCTTTACCGGTTCTGACTGCCGGCAGACAGTATTGTTCTAAGGCTTTGCCGGCAGCGTGTTTGCCTTTCCGGCGAACTTCAGCTGATCCGAGTATGCGGAGAGCTGCTGCTCCATCTGCTGCAGAAGTACAGCCCTTCCTGAGAATCACATATCATGGCATTCGAAGGAGCTCTCCGAAGTACTGACACCACATCCATATAATCCGGTGCCGGTGATATGAGTCCCATGAACGCGGAAATGATGCATACCGTGAGAAGCGGCTTCATGGTAATCGGCGCGGCAATGAACACCGCAAGCGGAATCATACCCAGCAGGGACGGCGCGAGGGACATCATGATGAAGCGCTTTTTTGTCAGCGGATGGTATGAGACTGCATATGCTGCCAGTTTGCGCAGGCATAATCCAATCCATACTGTGGCTTCCTTCGGATAGCACAGAGCATGCATAAGCTCATGAAGAGGCAGTGCCACAAGCATACCCGTTACGAATCCTGGAATGAGGAATCTGGGATCAACCGGCGGTTCTCTGTGGAAAAATGCCTTCAGGAAAACGGCAAGCATGCAGAGCAGCATGGGAGCTATACCATACGGTAAAGATTTTCCAATAAAATCATCCGCACTGCGCAGAATCTCTGCGTTTCCAGGAATGGGCGGGCTTTGGTGGGATGTTCCGGGGCTTTTCCGATTTCCTTCCCATACGATCTTTGGCATTGCAAGACCTCACAGCATGATTCAGTCGTCTGTCTGAGCATGTTCATTATAGGTCAGCCGCACCGAAACCACAATGGAAGGAACGGGCATGGCCGAAACCCTGCGCGAAAAGGCCGCGATGCCGATGGATTCCGGCAATCAGGAGACCAGGGCATAAGGCGGAAGGAAATCAGGGCGCCTGTCTCTGGGCAGGCGTATTATTTTGAGGATTTTGGCGCTGTGATATGCTACAATGCATTCAGATGTTCCTTTACCTGCATACCGGAAGGAAGTGCTGTCTGTGCTGAAGAACAGCAACAAGCCGGATATGAGGATAAAGTGCGCAGAGGAAGCCGGTACTTTTCCTGCCTGTAGCGGCACAGCCTCAGACAGCCGGGAAACTATCGTGAACAGGACATGCCCGGCCGTGCCGGATGTACCGGGATACAAGGTGCATGGGGATGCGTGTGCATAGGCGTTTGTGAAACACGGCAGGGATGAAAATGGCCTGTCTGATTAAGCCGAAAACAGACCTGCTTCCATAAATCGAGCACTGGAGTGATTGGATGGTCGGAAAGTATAGAGTCATTACCCTCTGCGGCAGCACCCGGTTCAGAGATGCTTTCATGGAGGCGCAGAAGCGTCTTACGCTGGAGGGAAACATTGTCATCAGTGTAGGACTTTTTGGCCACGCCGGGGACAGTGAGGTCTGGGAAGGCATGGCTGAGGATACCATGACAAAAACAAAAGAGATGCTGGACGACATGCATAAACGGAAAATCGATATGGCTGATGAAATCTTTGTGATCAATGTCGGCGGGTATATCGGTTCTAGCACCCGGTCGGAAATCGAATATGCCGCGGCAGCCGGAAAGGCTGTGCGGTATCTGGAGCCCTGAAATGCAGGAGGCTTCAGGTCACGGTGGACAGGATATCAGCAATCTGTTTGCAGGCGGGTGGATCGGAAATGAGCGGACCATATGAATTCGATGGAGTCATTCACGAGGTCGCAGACAACGGCGGTGCCTATGTCATTTTCCCGTGGGATATCAGGGCGGTCTTCGGGAAAGGCCGGGTAAAAGTTCATGCTGAATTCGACGGCATTCCCTATGAGGGAAGTATTGTCAACATGGGTGTAAAGGATGAGAATGGAAGCGTATGCTATGTCATCGGAATCCTGAAGGCAATCCGGAAACAGCTGAATAAAGGTGACGGAGACGCCGTGCATGTTGTGATCAAGGAAAGGGATGCGTGATAGAGATGTGGAAATGCCCGAAATGCGGACGATCCTTCAAGAATGAGAATCAGAGTCATTACTGCGGGACAGCGCCTAAAACAGTGGAGGAGTACATCCTTGCACAGGACGAGGAAATCCGCAGTCAGCTTCAGACCGTGAGGCAGGCGCTTACCAGCCGGCTTCCCGGTGCTGCCGAGAAGATCTCGTGGTCAATGCCGACATACTGGAATGGTCACAATATCATCCACTTTGCGGCGCAGAAAAAGCACATCGGTCTTTATCCCGGGCCGGAGGCGGTTGCGTTTTTCTCTGAAAAGCTGGATCAGGCCGGCCTGAAATATAGTAAGGGATCAATCCAGATTCCTTATTCGGAGAATCTGCCAGTGGAACTGATAGCTGAGATTGCTGAGTGGTGCGTGAAAACAGGGAATCATGCATAAAATGAACTTTTCGAGGACAGGAATTCCTTAAGTCCGGGTCATTGTTCTGTTCCGGGGCGGTCATGCAACAGTGACTGAAATTGTGGAAGCACAGCTGAGGTGAAAAGCATGCGTGTATTGGCAGAAACAGACAGACTGTTCATAACGGAAATGACGATGGACATGGCGATGGATGTCCATAAGAATTCCCTGGATGAAGACACAAGAAGATTCGTACCGGATGAAGTGTTTGAGACACTGGAAGACGCAAGGGAAACGCTGGAGTTTCTGATATCCCGGTACGGCTCCATGGATGGTCCTCTGGTCTACGCGTTGATCACGAAGAATGAGGAACGGAATATCGGCTATGTCCAGCTGGTTCCCGTAGGGGATGGAAAATGGGAAATCGGATATCATGTGGCCGAAGCGTTCACGGGAAAGGGCTATGCGACAGAGGCAGTGATGGCTTTTCTTCCGGTAATAACGGAGCAGGTCGGCGTGACTGAAGTGCACGGCATCCGTCTGCTGGAGAATACAGCGTCCGGACGTGTTCTGGAGAAATGCGGATTTCAGACGCTTTTTACCGGAGCGGGTGTCTATCACGGCAAAGTCCGTGAAATCAGCAGGAGTGTCTGGAAAGCGTGAACGGAATGAGGTGGACAGATTGACCCTGGAGACGGAAAGACTCATTCTCCGCCCGTGGGAAGAAGCGGATGCGGAAGAATGCTATCGATATGCCAGAGATCCTCTTGTGGGTCCGGCTGCCGGCTGGCCGGTTCATACCAGTGCCGAAGAGAGCCGACAGGTCATCAGGGATGTTCTCATGGTGCCGGAGACTTATGCCATCGTTTTGAAGGAGACCGGTCTGCCGGTCGGAAGTATTGGTTTGCACCACAACGATCTTGCCGGGAAGGATGACGAGGCAGAGCTTGGCTACTGGCTGGGCGTGCCTTACTGGGGACGCGGGCTTGTGCCGGAGGCATCAAGAGAGCTGCTCCGACATGCCTTTGAGGACCTGAGACTTGCGCGGGTCTGGTGCGGTTACTACGATGGCAACGAGAAATCCAAACGGGTGCAGGAGAAACTCGGCTTCAGATATCAATGGACAACGGAGAATGTTCCCGTTCCGCAGATGGGTGAAACACGGAGAGGACATGTCAGCCTGCTGACCAGGGAGGAATGGTCGGGGATGATTGTTCCCTTTACTCCTTCCCTTGATGATCTGTGGTTCCGCCAGGTCATGATGGCTGATCCGGAGACCATGTCTTACAATCATGCGTGGGGCGGCACGATTCCGTTCCCGGAGGACAGATGGAAAGACTGGTATGACAGATGGATCGTGGATCATGGGAACAGGCGCTACTACAGATACCTGAAAACCCCGGCAGACCGTTATGTCGGAGAGATCGCATATCACTACGATGATGACCGCCATATTTTTGTATCGGATGTTATCATCCATGCTCCGTATAGAGGCATAGGCTATGGCGGCAGAGGGCTGGATCTGCTGTGTGATGCTGCAAAAAAGAATGGCGTCACTGTCCTGCATGACGACATTGCCATTGACAATCCGGCCCTTTCCCTGTTTCTGAAACATGGGTTTGTCGAAGAATACCGAACAGATGAAATTGTCATGCTGAAGAAAGAGCTGTGAGAAGGGTCAAAGCGATTCTGGAAAACTATCAGGCTGTCGGACTTGCCGCTGTGGACAATGAGCAGATTATTGGCGGGCTGCCGGGCTATGTGGATCCGTATGCTGATGAAGATTTTTTCTTCGTATCGGAACTCTTTGTGATTCCGGAACGGAAGAATCATGGAATCGGCAGACAACTGTTGACAGAGCTGAATACGCTGATATGACCAGGGTCACAGGAGATTTCATCCTTCCGGGAGATGATTTCAAAGAGTGCTTTGCCATTATCAGGCAGATGGTGCGAGGATGCGAATACGTGCCAGCCGTGCTACTTACTTCTGAGGATTATGCTGATGATGACGAAGTATAATCCCGGAGACACTGCTTTCATCGTAGTGTGCAGCCGGTTCATTCGGGAAGTGAGAATTCTGAAGAACGCAGGCGGTTTTGCTGCCCTGCGGCTTGCGGACAGCGATGGTGGTATCAAACTTCAGGAAAGCAGGCTGTTCCCGACCAAAGAAGCTGCAGAGTCCAGTCTGCCAAAGAAAACGACACCACGTTTACACTTGGCATGAGATTAAGCATTGTGGAGGATCAGCAATCATGGCGTACTATTATTTTCCAAGCTGTAAAGCCACTGCCCAGTTCAAAGAGGCAAGCAAAGCGGCAAGAGAGTATGTGAATCAGAAGTTTGGCAATAATAAAAGCAAACTGGGATTGAATGTTTATGAGATTGCTTAAGGCTTGGAAGTTGTTCCCAATCTGTCACCAGCAGTAATCTGTAGTTTCACTTTTTTTCACTTTTCTGTTCATCAGGAATTGAAGGCCTCGAAAATGACTGTATTATACTGGCTACTGAAGTGATCTTGAAAAAGATTTGATGTTCGGTCTCCTCTCCGCTCCGGTCGGCGCTAAACGCGTGTCACCGGCACGCAGCGCCCTCTGGGCGCACGGTAAGACGATCCCATACGAACCCTCGTTGTGGTCGCCTTTATGTTATCCGGGATTCATTGACTACTCTCTTTATTTTTCGCAATATACCACTATAAAATCGAAACGAATGATTCACCGGTTCAGGAGGGAAAGTTTATACGCTTCCAGAGCCTGTTTTCTCTGACAACCTCTGTTCAAATCGGTTCTTTCTTGTATCCGATGGTATTCTCGTCGGATATCTGCCATCAAAACAGGCACTGCAATAATCCCCGTTTCCGGAAAGCTCCCCAAGGTCTTCAACCGGAAGAAAACCGAGAGAATCCGCCCCGATGATCTTTGCAATTTCAGGAACGGTATGATGACAGGCGATCAGGTTTTCGCCGGAATCGATATCTGTTCCATAAAAACAGGGGTATAGAAACGGCGGGGCAGAAACGCGCATATGGATCTCTTTTGCACCGGCTTCCCGAAGCAGTGATACAATGCGGCCGCTGGTCGTACCCCGGACGATGGAATCGTCTATCAGGACAATACTCCTGTTTTCCACGACCTCTTTAACAGCAGACAGTTTGATCTTTACCTGGTCCTGCCGGTCACCCGGTGCAATGAACGTTCTCCCGATATATTTGTTTTTAATGAGACCTATGCCATAGGGTATTCCGGATGCCCTGCTGTAACCGAGCGCAGCATCCAGACCGGAGTCAGGAACACCGACAACAATATCCGCATCCGCAGGATGTTCCCGCGCCAGGACCTTTCCGGCATTGAGGCGGGCAACATGTACCGATCGGCCATCCATGATAGAATCAGGACGCGCAAAATAAATATATTCAAAGATACAGAGTTTTTTCTCTTTGGACCGGCAGTGTTCCCGTCTGGACAAAACACCCTCTTTACTGAAGATCAGAATTTCCCCGGGCTCCACATCCCGGATAAATTCAGCCCCGACCGCATGAAGCGCACAGCTTTCGGAGGCAACTACATACACACCGTCTTCCGTCTTTCCATAACAGAGCGGCCGAAATCCGTAAGGGTCTCTGGCGCAGAGCAGCTTTTGCGGAGACATCAGAACCAGAGAGTAGGCACCGTCCAGCGTATTCATCGCGCGGCTTAATGCTTCTTCGATGGAAGGCGCGTTTAAGCGTTCTTTTGTGACGATATAGGCAATGGTCTCCGTATCACTGGAAGTATGGAAAATGGCCCCGGACAGTTCAAGCGCAGAACGAAGCTCTGCCGCATTGGAAAGATTTCCGTTATGCGCGATCGCCATCCTTCCTTTTTGATGATTCACTTCGATCGGCTGGCAGTTGTTCCGGTTCGTGCCCCCGGTCGTTCCGTAACGCGTATGTGCAACGGCCATGGTACCTGCCGGAAGGGAAGAAAGCCTATCCCGGCTGAAAACTTCACTCACCAGACCGAGGTCTTTGTGGGAGACAAACAGGCCGTCGTCATTGACGACGATACCACAGCTTTCCTGCCCTCTGTGCTGCAGGGCATATAATCCGTAGTAGCAGATATTCGCCACATTGATCGGCTTTTCAGCGATGACACCGAAAACACCGCATTCCTCATGGATGTTCATGAATGTTCTCCTTTTTGTCATTGTTTTCTTCTATTAGGGCAGGCTTACTTTGATTTGCGGATCGAATGCCGGCATAGGCTGCAGCTTAAAGAGGTTTGCGGCATGCAGCAGATCGATCCGTTGTTTTATCTGCGGATCATCTATGATGCCGGTCCGGATGTATCGGTCAAGTTCTTCATAGGTGAAACCGAGATTTTCTTCGTCCGTTTTTCCGGAAAGGCCGTCAACGGGAGGCTTTTCAATAAGCTTCTCCGGTAATCCAAGTACTCTTCCGATCGCTTTGACTTCCTGTACGGTCAGGCGGCAGCAGGGACTGAAATCACCGGCCCCGTCCCCATATCTTGTAGCGTAACCTACCCAATCCTCGGAAAGGTTGCAGGTGTTCGCAACCCGGCCGTTATTGCTTTGTGAGACAGCATAAAGAGCGGCCATTCGGATCCTTGCAGGAAGGTTGATCTCACTTTGGCGGGACAGTTCGAAGGGAATGCTTTTTTTAAGTCCTTCCACGGAATCCCGGATGTTCACTGTATAATGCCTGATACCAAGATAGTCCACCAACAGCTGTGCTGCGTCGATATCACTTTGTATTCCGTTGGGCATCAGAACGCCGATCACACGCTTTATTCCCAAAGCTTCTGCGCAGAGAGCCGCTACTACAGAGCTATCCTTTCCGCCGGAGATTCCGATTACGGCATTACAGTCCGTTCCGTTTTTTTTAAAAAACTCCCGGATCCACAGGACACATTCATCTTTCGTTTTTATTGCATTAAACATGTTTTCCCCTTTGATCTGTTTTTTGTTAATAGAAAAAAGGCGTCTCTGAGTCATTTCACTCAAAGACGCCCTTGCCTTTACGCCGCTGATTATATACTCTGAAACTTTCCGGTGTCAAGCGACAAATCGTTCGGGACAAACGGAACAACGGAAAGCATTTTGGTTGTTTATTCGTT
>CACYNZ010000021.1 GCA_902775835.1 uncultured Eubacteriales bacterium
GAACTTTACGCTGAATCGAATCTCCCATGCGAGGAGCGAGGACCCTTGGTGCCGTGTCTTCGACCGCATCTTGGAACGGTGCTTTCCCATCGAGTTCAAAGGAACGAACCGCCGCCGCGAGAACGGTCTGGAAATGCGGAAGGCGATGAGGAAGAACATGGTCATCCTTTCCCTTGACCGCCTTGTTGTTGTGGACCCTGGACGCCACCGTCATGTGCTGGACATCCAGCAGCACCTCACCGGGCTGGCAGGGCTTCTTGTCCACATGGAAATTGACATTGCGGCCGACCATCATGGCGGAGAGATCCTCCATGGTCGTGTCCTTGGTTTCCACGGTGCCGATGTACTTGCCCTTACGGAGCACGCTGCAGCGGTCTGCCACAGCCATGATTTCCGCGAGCTTGTGGCTGATGAACAGAATGGACTTGCCTTCCGCGGCAAGATTCTTCATGATCTGCATCAGCTCATCGATTTCCTGAGGCGTCAGCACGGCCGTGGGTTCGTCGAAAATCAGAATCTCATTGTCGCGGTAGAGCATCTTCAGAATTTCTGTCCTCTGCTGCATGCCCACCGTGATGTCTTCAATCTTCGCATCCGGATCCACCTGAAGACCGTATTTTTCCGACAGTGCGACCACTTTTTCCCGGGCCTTCTTCTTCTGGAGAAATCCCAGGGCGCCCACCGGTTCCACACCCATGATGATGTTGTCCAGCACGGTGAAGCACTCCACTAGCTTGAAATGCTGATGAACCATGCCGATTCCCAGAGCGTTTGCGTCATTCGGGTTGTTGATCTTGACTTCCACACCATCCTTCTTGATGATGCCTTCTTCAGGCTGGTACAGACCGAAGAGGACACTCATCAGGGTGGATTTCCCGGCACCGTTTTCACCGAGCAAGGCGTGGATTTCGCCCTTTCTCAGCTGAAGCGTGATATCATCATTCGCAATGATACCGGGGAACCGCTTGGTGATGTGGAGCATCTCAATGGCATAAGGCTCCAATTCCCATTCCTCCTTGCGTGTGTTCGCACATCGGTGCGCTGATCTCAGAAATCAATATGGGAAAAGCACGCCGGAGAACCGGTGTGCTTTTCCCTGAAAAACCTCTTTCCGGCTGCTGCCGGATTTTTGATTACTTGATGTTGCCCTGATAATCCACAGTCACTGCGGTCACGGCAGGCTCAGCATCGATCGCGTTGGAAACGGTGATCTCGCCGGCGAACATCTTGGCAACCAGAGCAGCGTAGTCATCAGCGGTGAAGCCTTCGCCGAACTGGGTGGAAGGAGCGATCTGGACATAGTTCTCAGCAGGGGTAGCGGAAACCAGACCCAGATTCTCAACCTTGCCGCCTTCGAAAGAGCCGTTCAGAACAGCACCCAGCTGGGTGTTGACGGTGGCAGCAAGGCCCTTCATGGCGGAGGTCACGGTGATGCCTTCACCATACAGAGCATCGATGGTGGCAGCCTGGTCAACGTCCACGCCGATCACCTTCTGGCCAACCTTGGAAGCAGCCTCACCGGCAGAGGTGAAGATGCCGCCGCCGCAGGCGAAGACCACTTCGGTGCCGTTGGCATACCAGGTATCCATATAAGCGGTGATGTCAGCATCGCCGTAGAACTGGTTGCCATAAGCATACTTGATTTCCACATCGGTCAGACCCAGCTCGGCAGCAGCAGCGTCAGCGCCCTGCACGAAGCCATAGCCGTAACGCACAACAGCGGGAACCGCCATGCCGCCCAGGAAGCCCAGCTTCTTGTAGCCCAGCTTCACAGCAGCATAACCGGCCATATAGCCGCACAGCTCTTCCTGATACACAGCGCTGTACAGGTTGGCGGGATAGACCCAGGAGAAGTCAGCATCGGTGCCCTTCGCGGCCTGGAGATCATACTCGGAAACGTCCAGAGCGATGAAGGTGATGTCGGAATATTCTTCCACAGTGCCCACGATAGCGGGAGCGAAAGCATAGCCGGGCATCAGAACCACGTTGAAGCCGTCGTCGATGGCCTTCTCAATGGAAGAGATACGGTCCTCGTCAGAGTCAGAAGCGGGCTTGTAGTACTGGAAATCCAGGCTGTTGGCTTCGCAGAAAGCCTTCGCAGCTTCATAAGTCGTCTGGTTGAAGGACTGGTCGGTGATATCACCGTAGTCGGTGATCATGGCCACGCGAACATCAGAGGCAGAAGCCAGGGATGCGATGGACATCATCATAACAAGTGCCATCACCAAGGCAAAAAACTTTTTCATGACATATTCCTCCTTTTTCAATCAGCATTCACATGCCTAAAGAATTATAGCAGATGTTTTCTAGCTTTGCAAAGGGAATGAACAAAAACCGGGAATTTCCGGGAGATTTTTTTCCCTTTTGCCTGTCCCGTCACAGTTCCTCAAGTGCGGCAAGCGCATACCGCACAGCTCCGGCTACGGAAAGGTGCGTATTGTCCTCCACACCGTCCGGATAGTTGACATGCCCGGCAGGCACCTGGCAGTACAGTTTTCTGGAAGGCTCATCCCCCATATCCGATACGATCTTTCCGGTCTTTGCCTCCATGTCAATCAGCTGCACGCCGCGCTCCAGCGCCACACACTTCATGGCCTCAGGATACTGGCCGTGCGTTTTCTTCAGGTGCCCCTCATCGTCAAAGTGCCGGCGCACCACCGGCGTCAGCAGCACAGGCTCGGCTCCGTGCCGGCGCGCCGCGTAAATGAACATGCCCAGGTATTCCCGGTAGGTGGTGTAGGGATCCGTGGCCCGCTCCACATCCGGCTTCTCGTCATTGTGGGAAAACTGGATCAGCATCCGGTCGCCTTTTCTCAGGCACAGTTCAATATACCCGAGCCGCTTTTCGCTGATAAAGGATTTGGTGGAGCGCCCGCAGACCGCGCAGTTGTTCACATACGCGCCCTTCACCAGATCGCGCAGGGCCTGGCCCCAGCCCGTCATGGGCCACTGGCTGCCCGGATAATCCGCCATGGTGGAATCGCCACACATGAACCAGGTGGGCACTCTCCGGTCCGGATGCCAGCCGTCGGGCCCGCCGATCACGCTGTCCACCGTGATCCTGGCCGCTTCCTCATCCGTCAGACGCCACTGGCTGGGATGCCGCGTGCTCTGGTCCTGACGCTCGCCGCGGGTATGCCACTCACCGCATCTCCAGGTGATGACGCGCTTCTCATCCCAGTCCTGGAAGCCCTCCGGAGCGACCTTCCGGTCCATCTCGCAGTCCAGAAACAGCGTCCGTGCATAGGCGCGCCACGGGCGCCCAAGCACGCCCATTCCGTCCCCGCATTCGCCGGTGAGCCTGCAGGCATGGAACACAAGCCCGTACCTTGCCGCCCGCGGCGTATTGGCCGCGGTGTAAAAGCCGCCGCGCTCGCCCATCACCAGGGTGCAGCGCTCAAACCAGCAGCGGTAGGGTCCGAAAATGAAGTCCACGTCCCCCTGAATCCGGCAGTCCTCGAAGTATTCACGCCCGTTGACCATGGGGCAGTCGCCGACACTGGGCACGCCCTCGGGAACAATCAGCGGAAGCGCGTCCTTCTGGACCTTGGGCATGGTGGGCCCGCAGAAAAGCGTATCCTGGTGCGCGGTCAGCTGACAGTTGCGGTAGGTGCCCCGGTCGCCCGCCGCATATAGAGCCACGGCCTGTCCGACTTCGCGTCCGTCCCCGGCATCATTGCGGATGGTCAGATTCTCCATCTCCACATCCACGCCCGTCACCAGCACGGTATAGGACAGGAAGGTTCCCTTTTCCCTGCCCTCCGCGTCCAGATCCTTGGCGCAGCCGCTCCAGGTAATGACGGTCCGGTCACGTTCCTCGCCCACGATCCGCAGATGGTCACGGTTCACAATCACGCGCTCACGGTACTCGCCGCAGCGCACCAGAATAATCACCGGTTCACGGCCGGCTTCCGGCACTTCATTCACTGCCTGCTGAATGGAAGCATAATCCCCGCTTCCATCCTGTGCCACCACATAGATCATTGTTCATCCTCCTGTCCGGTCAGTCCGAGCCTTGCAAGCTCGCCCGCCACCAGCTGTGCAAAACGGTCAGCGCCGGTCTTCTGCGTATGCGCATCATCCCTGGATCCGTCCGGGTACCTGGCATAGATGCCCGGCTCTGTGTGCAGGAACAGCTTCCTGCTTCCTTCCACGCCCTCGGACTGCACCAGGTCATGGGACAAAGCATACAGATCCACAAGCGGACATCCGGTCTGCCTGGCCAGAACACGCACCGCTTCCGGATAATCGCCATGGGACGGCAGAAGCGTGTCCCCCTCAAAGTTTCTCAGGCACAGGGGTGTGAGCAGCACCGGCCGGGCCCCATGGAGGCGCGCCGTATCCACATAGATCCGCAGACAGTTCTGAAATCCTGTCCAGGGCTCCGTGTGCCGCCAGGCAAGCGCGGAAGCATCATTGTGGGTGAACTGGATCAGGACCAGATCACCTTTCTCCATGCTCCCCTCCGCGGCCTGCAGCCGGCCTTCATACAGGAATGATTTGCTGGATCTTCCGGCAAAGGCCAGATTCCGCACCTCATGCGGGCGGACATAGTCCCCCAGCATCTGTCCCCAGCCCGTCAGCGGTGCGTCTTCCGGCGCATAGCTGGCCGCGGTGGAATCGCCGCAGATAAAGATTTTCATGTCGTATTCCTTCCTTCTATATGTCAGTCCTCACGCTGGAGACTCTCAAAACCCTCGCCCAGGGCCTCAAACGCTTCCGTCACAATCACGAAGGCTCCCGCATCCTCTTCACGGACCATGCGCTTCAGCCTCGCCAGTTCGCTTCTGGAAATGACGCACATGATCACAGGACGTTCATCCCGGGTCCAGGCACCCCTGGCCTGAAACAGCGTGGCACCGCGCTCAAGCTCCTTCAGGATACGGTCCGTCACTTTCTCCCACTTTGATGTAATGACATAGCAGGCCTTGTTGGCTGTGAACCCCATCAGCACCGCGTCAATCACCTTGGATGACACATAGATGTTGATCAGTGCATACAGAGCCTCATTGGCACCGATGAACACGCCCGCTGCCATAATGACAAGGAAGTCAAGGCTGAAAAGGATCATGCCCACCTGCAGGAACGGCACCCTGCGGTGAATGATGTTGGCCAGCATGTCCGTGCCTCCGGTGGTGGCACCGCCCCGCATGATCAGGCCAAGCCCGATGCCCAGCAGCACGCCGCCGAACAGTGTGGCCAGCAGCGGGTCCATGGTCATGGCCTGCAGCGGCAGCATGTCAATGGCCAGGGAGAACAGAATCATGGCAATGACGCTGCGGAAGGCGAAGATTCTTCCCATGCTCCGGTAGGCCAGCGCAAAGATGGGAATGTTCAGGATCAGACTGGTCACGCCGACCGGCAGACCGAAGATATGGTTCAGGATCACGGTGACACCGGTCACGCCGCCGGGAGCGATGGCGCTGGGCGTCATGAACAGGGGGTAGGCCATGCCCCCGATAATGCTTCCCATCAGGATCTGGAAATAGGCCATCAGTCGTTCGTTCCGGGTAAACTTTCTGATCATACTCACGTTGGTTTCTCTCTTTTTTCTTTTTCTTCAGGTTTCCTCAGGCGGCAGCGGCCGGGGTTCAAAATCCTTTAGCATGCTGTCCCAGGTTTTCCAGTCCGGCATTGCCCGGGTAAGGCAGGCATAGAACGCCGTGCCATGGTCCCTGTGGTACAGATGTGTCAGTTCATGCACCAGAATCGCTTCCGCGCACTTTTCCGGATATGCCGCCAGATAGCCGTTGAGTGCAATGGCGCCTTTCTGGGGCGTGCACCTTCCCCACCGCGAGTCCATGAACTTGAGATCAATCTTTGCCGGACTCGGAAAATACGAAGGAATATACCGTTCCGTCAGGCGCTCGATCACGGGCTTGAGCTGGCGCAGCTGATAGTTCCGATAGGCCGAAAACCCTTCCGGAACACCGTTTTCGCCAAGGGTTACCAGGTTTCCCAGCAGATAATGCCGTTCCCCGCGCTGAAACGACGGAATCCATGAGCTGCCCGTTCTGTGGGCCTTCAGGAAGGCGCGGTTTTTCTCAAGAAACCGCAGCGCCTCCGCATGGGAAACGCCGCGACGGCATTTGAGAATGAACACCTGCTCTTCCTTGTCATACCTCAGCAGCATCCGGCCCACCTGGCCGGAAAAGAATCCATATACCGGGAATCCATCCACAAACAGCGGAATGCCCTCAAGATAGTTTACCATTTCTCAGTCTTCCCTCCAGGCAGGGCCATTCCGGCTCCAGGTGCGTCAGTTCCTGCCAGAACGCCGGCACATGCTCCCGGTAGCGCGTATGCAGCAGTTCGTGCAGCGCCACTTCCCGGATCACGTCCAGTTCCTGCAGTCCCAGGGCCGGATGAAAGGATATCCTGTTTTCGTCATACCGGAATCTGGCCCAGGCCTTTCCCTGACAGCACGTGTCCCAGGCAATCCCCTTCAGCCCCATCTCCGCCTCAAGGGCGGGCATCAGGCCGGTCAGGCATGCTTCCAGGGCCCTGCGGTCCTTATCGCGCTCTTCCCGGCGCTTTTCCCGTCCGCGCCGACTTCCGGGCGATGCATGCTTTGCAGGCCAGGTTTCCGGCATCCAGGCTTTCAGAAACTGCTGCGCGGCAGAGTCCGGTGCACCCAGTGGCACCGTCACGCAAAGATGCCCCGCCGTATCCATTTTCATGCAAATGGCGCCTGCATTCTCCATGACAATCACCCTTGCGCGGATCACTCCGCCCGACGGCAGCCTGTCCTGTATGACCATGCCAAAACCCCTTTCATCCGGCTATTCTACTATGCTTTTTCCCCTTGTTCAAGGCTCGCATTTTTTCCGGAAATGCTGTATCATCACTCCGCAATTCCATATATGGAGGTCCATTCATGCTTTCCTCGCTCAGAACACGTTATGAACACACGATCCACGCCTGCTATCTGGGGTATATCACCCAGGCCGTAGTCAACAGCTACCTGCCGCTGCTCTTCCTGCATTTCCAGTCGGTGTTTCACCTTTCCCTCGCCCAGATCACGCTGATTACCACACTGAACTTTGCCATTCAGCTGTGCATCGATTTTCTCTCCACATTTTTTGTGGACCGCATCGGCTACCGGAAATGCGTCTGCGCCGCGCACCTGTTCGCCTGCACCGGCCTTGCCGGTCTTTCCGTGCTTCCCTATGTCTTTCCAAGGCCCTATCCCGGGATTCTCACCTGCGTGGTGCTCTACGCCATCGGCGGCGGGCTCATCGAAGTGCTGATCTCCCCCATCGTGGAATCCTGCCCCACGGAAAAGAAGGAGGCGGCCATGAGCCTTCTGCATTCCTTCTACTGCTGGGGCGTCATGGGCATGACGCTTCTTTCCACGCTCTTCTTCCATGTGTTCGGAATCCGTTCCTGGCGCATACTCAGCTGCATATGGGCCCTGATTCCCGCCTTTACGTTCTTCCTGTTTCTGCAGGTGCCCATCTTTCCCGTGGTGGCTGAGAACCAGGAAAAGCTTTCCATCCGCAGTCTGATCGGGAGCAAGGTGTTCTGGCTGCTGCTCGGCATGATGATCTGTGCCGGGGCCTCGGAACAGGCCATGAGCCAGTGGGCATCCGCGTTTGCGGAAAGCGGCCTGCATATCTCCAAGACGCTGGGCGACCTGGCTGGCCCCTGCGCCTTTGCGCTCACCATGGGCACGGCCCGCGCCATTTTCGGAAATTCCGGCAGCCGGCTCTCCCTGAAAAAAGGCATCGCAGGCTCTGCGCTTCTGTGCATCGTCTGCTACGCCCTGGCCGTCTTTTCCGCTTCCCCGGTTCTTGCACTCATCGGCTGTGCCCTGTGCGGGTTTTCCGTGGGCATCTTCTGGCCGGGCACCTTTTCCATGGCGGCGAAGGCGCTTCCCGGCGGAGGCACGCCCATGTATGCGCTCCTGGCGCTGGCAGGCGATATCGGCTGCTCCGGCGGGCCCACGCTGGTGGGCCTGGTCAGCAACGCCAACGGCGGTGTGCTGACCACAGGCCTGCTCGCAGCCATGGTTTTCCCGGTGCTCATGATCCTGTTTCTCCTTCTTCTGGTGCGCTCCGCCCGGGTCTGATTCCGTTTACCGAGCGCCGTCCGGCGGACGGCGCTTTTCTTATGCCTGTCTCCCTGTCCTCTTGACAGATGTCTGCGCGTCTATATAATTAACCCCGTTTATTATTTTCGTAAACCCGGTTAACTTTTCTGGAAAGGATGGACTCGTCATGACTGACTCGGAACTGGATATCCTCATGGACAAGCTGGGACGCTGCAGGTCCTTTCTGCCGCCGGAGATCCTGAGCCGCACAAACATGGGGCTCGGCGCCGTGCTCTGCCATCTCAGTGAGGCCGGCGCGCCAGTCGCCGCCAAGGACCTCGCTGCCCTCACGGAGGTCTCCACGGCACGCATGACCATTCTGCTGAAAAAGCTGGACAGCCGCGGCCTGATCCTGTCCGAAAAGGATCCGCAGGACAGGCGGAAAGTCCTTGTCTCCCTCTCCCCGGAAGGCATGCGCCTGTGCGGGGAGATTCATGAAGGAAGCGTAAAAACGCTCCGCGCACTCGTCGATCATTTCGGCTACGAGCGCTTCAGTACATTCCTGGATACCGCATCCGAAATCCGTGACTGGCTGACCCAGGCCTGTCCCATGGCAAAGGATGCGCCTGCACAGGATCCCGATACACCGGAAGGAGGAGAACACGATTGTTGAAGCTTCTGAAATACCTGACCCGTCAGGACCGCATGAGCATGGCTGCCTGCATGTGCCTGGTGGTGCTTCAGGTGTGGCTGGACCTGACCATGCCGGACTACACCCAGGCGCTCACGGCGGCTGTGTCGGCCGGCAATATTTCCATGCAGGACGTTCTGCGAAACGGCGGCATGATGCTCCTGTGCGCCCTGGGCAGCATGGCCTCTTCCATACTCTGCGGCTTTCTGACCGCCCGCATTGCAGCCAGTTATGCGCGCACCCTGCGCGAAAAACTGTTTGACCGGATCACGGATTTTTCCGATGCGGACATCGGCCGCTTCACCGTGGCCAGTCTGATCACCCGTACCACCAACGATGTGGTGCAGATGCAGTCACTGATTGCCATCGGCATGCAGCTGCTGATCAAGGCACCCATCACCGCAGTCTGGGCCATCCTCAAGATTTCCTCGGCTTCGGTGGAATGGACCCAGGCCACCATGATCACTGTGGCCGTGATTGTCAGCTTTGTGGCCGTCCTGATCCTGATCGCCTTCCCGCGCTTCCGGAAAATCCAGAAGCTGACCGACGCGCTCAACCACGCCACCGAGGAAAACCTGGAAGGCGTGCGCGTGATCCGCGCCTTCAATGCGGAAGCCTATCAGGCGCGGAAGTTTGAGCAGGTCAATCAGGATATCACCCGGAATCATCTCTTTACGGCGCGGGCCATGGGCCTCATGTTTCCCGTCATGTCCATGGCCATGTCCGGCCTTACCCTGGCCATCTACTGGATCGGCGCCTATCTCATGAACGCGGCGCCCATTCTTCAGCGCGCCACGCTGATCGGAAACATGACCGCCTACACCCAGTATGCCATTCAGGTGGTCATGTCCTTCATGATGCTGGTGGCCATATTCATCATCATTCCCCGGGTCATGGTCAGTGCGGGGCGTATCCGTGAAGTGCTGGAAACTGAGCCTTCCATGCGCTTTCCGGAAAACGACGGGGATATTCCGTCAGGCGCGCGCATCGAATTCCGTCACGTATCCTTTTCCTATCAGAACGGCGAGGAAAACTGCCTGAAGGATCTGAACTTCACCATTGAGCCCGGCCAGACCTTCGCCATCATCGGCGCCACCGGTTGCGGAAAAACCTCCCTCGTGAACCTGATCCCCCGGCTCTATGATGTCACCGAAGGCGAAGTGCTCATCAACGGCCGGGATATACGCACCTATGCCCAGAAAACCCTGGAGCACCTGGTATCCGTAGCCCCGCAGAAGGCCATGCTGTTCATGGGGGATGTGAAGTCCAACATCACCTATGGCTGCGGAGAGAACATCCCCGATGACAGCCCCCGCATCCGGGAGGCGCTGGATATCGCCCAGGCCGGATTTGTGGACGAGCTTCCGCTGGGCGTGCACGCCCCGGTGGCCCAGGGCGGGACCAATTTCTCCGGCGGCCAGAAGCAGCGTCTGTCCATCGCCCGGGCCGTCTTCCGCAGGTCCCCTGTCATGATCTTTGATGATACCTTCTCTGCCCTGGACTTCCAGACCGACATGCGCGTTCGTCAGGCCATCCATGACCGTCTGAAGGGCTGCACGTCCATTCTTGTGGCCCAGCGCATCGGAACCGTCCGCCAGGCGGATCAGATTCTGGTACTGGACAACGGCTCGATTGCCGGAATCGGCAGACATGAGGAGCTCCTCCAAAGCTGCAGTGTCTACCGTGAGATTGCCCTGTCCCAGCTCAGAGAGGAGGAATTGTAATGCCGCCACGGAATATGCCCATGACCCCGGAAAAAATGGACACGGGTGTGCTGAAGAAGCTGTTCACCTATAACCAGCGGTACCTGCCCGCCCTGATCATTGCCGTTGTGTTCGCGCTGGGCGGTGCCGTATGCACGCTGATCGGTCCGGAGAAAATCTCGGACCTGATGAATACCATTTTCCAGGGAATCCTGACCGGCGTAAACATGCAAAACTTCGAGGCCATGTGCTGGAACCTGGTGTTCCTCTATGCCCTGTCCGCCTTCCTCTCCTACGGTCAGCAGTTCATCACCTCCACTGTGACCCAGTACTCCTCCCGCCGGCTGAGAAGCGATATTGACCGGAAGATCAGCCGTCTGCCGCTGCGGTTTTTTGATCAGTCCACCAAGGGAGATATTCTCTCCCGCATCACCAATGATGTGGACACCATTTCCCAGACCCTGTCCGCATCCATTGCCAACCTGATCTCCAGTCTCGCCCTGTTCATCGGCGTCATTTACAAGATGTTCGCCGTCAACTGGATTCTGGCGCTGGTGACCATCCTCTCCTCCTTCCTCGGCTTCTTTGCCATGCGCATCATCATGGGCCGCAGCCAGAAGTACTTCAATCAGAAGCAGCGTGAACTGGGCGCCATGAACGGACAGATTGAGGAAGTGTATCAGAACCATCATATCGTCCGGATTTTCGGCGCCAAGCCCTACGAGACCGAAACATTCCTCGGCACCAACGAAAAGCTGTTCTCCGCCAACTGGAAAAGCCAGTTTCTCTCCGGCATGATGATGCCCATCATGACCTTTGTGGGCAACCTTTCCTATGTGCTGATCTTTGTGGTGGGCGTTGCCTTCATGATCAACGGAAGCAGCCAGGTAACCCTGGGCACCATTATTTCCTTCATTATCTATGCACGCCTGTTCTCCCAGCCCCTGGGCACCTTTGCCCAGTCCATGACCAGTCTCCAGCAGTCCAGCGCCGCCGGAAAGCGCGTGTTTGAAGTGCTGGATGCTGAGGAAATGACACCGGAGCGTGCTGCGGCTGCCAAACCGGAACAGGTCCGCGGTCAGGTGGAATTCGATCACGTGAGCTTCGGCTACCGTGAAGACCAGACCATTATCCATGACTTCTCCGCTTCCATCTCGCCCGGGCAGAAAATCGCGATTGTCGGACCCACCGGCGCGGGAAAGACCACCATGGTAAACCTGCTGATGCGCTTTTATGAGGTGCGCAGCGGTGCCATCCGCATTGACGGTCAGGATATCCGGGATATGACCCGTCAGCAGGTCCATGATCTGTTCGGCATGATTCTCCAGGATACATGGCTGTTCAGCGGCACCATCCGGGATAACCTGGTCTTCAACGGAACAGGGGTATCCGATGCACAGCTGGACGAAGCCTGCGAGGCCGTGGGCCTGACGCACTTCATCCGGACTCAGGAAAAGGGCTATGACACGGAGCTTTCCGACAAGATGAATCTCTCGGAAGGCCAGAAGCAGCAGATGACCATCGCCCGCGCCATCATCCAGAACGCGCCGATGCTGATCCTGGACGAGGCCACCTCCTCCATTGACACCCGCACCGAGCAGATTATCCAGAACGCCATGGACCGCATGACAAAGGGCAAAACCTCCTTCGTCATCGCCCACCGTCTGTCCACCATCCGGAACGCGGACCTGATCTTGGTCATGCGGGATGGGGATATCGTGGAAATGGGCACGCACACTTCGCTGCTTGACAGGGGCGGATTCTATGCCGAACTGTACAACAGCCAGTTTGCCGCTGTCGGTGCATGACAGGCGCCGGATACAAAAAGCCCCGGGAGACTCCCTGATCTGGGAGTTCCCGGGGTTTTGATGCATATGAATGTTTCCGTGCTTCATCTGTTACGGTTCAGACAGTGCTTACACCTTGAAGTTCACGGAAGTGTCGCCCAGTTCATTGGTACCGAACTTGTAGTCGTTGCCAGGCAGGATGGCGTTGAGCAGCACGCCCACCAGGGAGGCCACGGCCAGACCGGACAGGCTGATGTTCACGGAGCCGATGGAGAAGGCGATGGCGCCGGCAGCAGAGAAGTTGATGCCCAGGGCCAGGGACATGATCATGGCAGCAATGATGACATTGCGGCTCTTGGTGAAGTCCACCTGGTTTTCCACCACATTGCGGACACCGACGGCGGAGATCATGCCGTAGAGGATCAGGGACACGCCGCCGATGGTGGCGGTGGGCATGCAGCGCACCAGGGCTGCAAACTTGGGGCAGAAGGAGAGGACCACAGCGATGCAGGCAGCCAGACGGACCACCTTGGGATCATACACCTTGGTCAGGGCCAGAACACCGGTATTCTCGCCATAGGTCGTGTTGGCGGGAGCGCCGAACAGCGCAGCCATGGTGGTGGCCAGGCCGTCGCCCAGAAGGGTTCTGTGCAGGCCGGGATCCTGGACAAAGTTCTTGCCCACGGTGGAGGAGATGGCGCATACGTCACCGATGTGCTCCATCATGGTGGCCAGGGAAATCGGAACCATGGCAACCAGCGCGGAAACGATGAGAGAAGAGTCAGCACCGTTGAACAGGCTGAACACAGTGGTGTTCCACTGAATGGGGAATCCGATCCATGCCGCGTTCTGGACCTCGCTGAAGTCCACCATGCCGGCAATGGCAGCCACCACATAGGAACCGACCACACCCAGCAGGATGGGGATGATCTTGATCATGCCCTTGCCCCAGATATTGCAGACAATGACGATGACCACAGCCAGCAGAGCGATCCACCAGTTGGCCGCGCAGTTATTCACGGCGGAGGAGGCCAGCGTGATGCCGATGCAGATGATGATGGGGCCCGTCACGATGGGCGGGAAAAACCGCATGACCTTGGAGGGGCCAAAGGCGCGGAACAGCATGGAGACCACCACATAGATAAGGCCTGCCACCGCCACGCCGACACCGGCATAGGGAATCCAGGCAGTGCCTGCAAGACCCTGGCCTTCCGCCATGGCGCGCACAGCCGCATACCCGCCCAGGAAAGCGAACGAGGATCCCAGGAAAGCCGGAACCTTGCCGCCCGTCAGCAGATGGAACAGAAGTGTGCCAAGACCTGCCATCAGCAGGGTCGTTGCCACGTCCAGACCGGTCAGGGTGGGCACCAGAACCGTTGCGCCGAACATCGCGAACACGTGCTGGAAACCCAGAAGTGCAAATTTGCCTGTGCTGATTTTCTCTTTCTTCTCGGACATCAGAAAACCATCCTTTCGTTGTGTTCCAGACTCGGGAATGCAGGTGCATGCCCGTTTATGATAACAGTCAGGCCGCGCCCGCCTGCAATCATTCCCTGATATAAAGCTTGACCCCGTCCTCGCCGTCCACTTCCCGCACCATCACCTGAACGCGTTCTGAATGCGAGGTGGGCACATTCTTGCCCACAAAATCAGGCCGGATCGGCAGTTCACGGTGCCCGCGGTCCACCAGCACCGCCAGCTTGATGCAGTCCGGCCGTCCCTGGTCCATGACCGCCTCCATGGCGGCCCGGGCCGTACGGCCTGTGTAAAGCACATCGTCCACCAGTACCACGGATGTGCCTTTGAGCTCCCCGCTGATGGCAGTGCCCCTGACCCGGGGCTGATCGGAAATGCTGCTCAGGTCATCCCGATAGAGCGTGATGTCCGCTTCCCCCACGCGCACCCGCACACCCGCATAGGTGTCAATCAGGTCCGCCAGCCTCTGCGCCAGCGGAACACCGCGGCGCCTGATGCCCACCAGGATCATGGCATCGAGATGCTCGATCTGCTCGATCATCTCATGGGCCATCCGTGTCAGTGCGCGCTGCATGGCCTTTTCATCCATGAGCTCCGCCTTCAGTCTGCCTGCTTCCATGTCTTTTGCTCCAAAAAAATAACATGCCTTCCTGTATGCGGAAAAGGCATGTAGCACACAAAATCTGCCGCTCGCCCGCCTTTTCAGCCTCACAGGACTGATTTTAAAGGACTGCTTCGGTCCGCGGAGACTTTACCACAGGATGACATTTTTGTAAAGCGCGGATTATGCACAATGCGGCCTGCCCGCATCCGGTTTTTCTCATTCCGTGCTTGACACGCCATATAGACTGTTTTATTATTGTATACAATGTGCAAACAAAAAACATTATGCACATGGAAGAGGTCAGGACTGTTCATGTCTCAAATCAGTTTCCAGCCCATGCTGGAGAGCCGGCCCATTCGGGACATCGCCTATGAAGTGCTCAAGCACGCCATCATCACAGGGGATATTCCTGCCGGTGAACGAATTGTAGAAACCGAATATGCCTCACGACTTCACATCAGCCGCACGCCGCTGCGCGAAGCACTGCGGAAGCTGGAAAAAGACGGTCTCGTGGAATATGAGATGCGGCGCGGTGTGATCGTGCATGCCTTCACCATCGCAGACGTGGAAGAAATCTACACCATCCGCAATGCCATGGAGATGCTGACGCTTCCCGCCATCATTGAGCGCGCCACCCCAGAAGATCTCGCCTCACTCCGGGTCAAGCTCCGGGATATGGATACCCTGATTGACCTTGGGGATGTGGAAACGCTTTCTCCCCTCACCCGCAGCTTCCATGCCCAGCTGACATCCCTGTGTCACCAGAACCGGATTCTCCGGGTCATTGAGGGACAGGATGAGTTCATCACCCGTTTCTCGGCCATGGCCATCCGCAAGGAACCGAACCTGAAGGAAGCGCACAAGGAGCATTACCGCCTGGTGGAGCTGGTGGAGCAGAAAGACCTGGAAGGATTCCGCGAGCTCATGCAGCACCATATTGAGGCCAGCAAGAAAAACTGCCTGGTCGCTCTGGAAGAGCAGCGGAAAGGACAGAATCTCTCATGATCAAGGCAAACTACCATACGCATACAACCCGGTGTCATCATGCCCAGGGCACGGACGAGAGCTACGTGGAAGCCGCCATCCGTGCCGGGTACGATGTGCTCGGCTTTTCCGACCATACCCCCTGGCCGTTCCGGAGCGGATACGTGAGCCGTATCCGCATGCTTCCGGATGACCTCCGGGGGTATATTGATTCTGTGCATCTTCTGCAGAAACAGTACGAAGGCCGCCTGACCATTCATCTCGGCCTGGAGGCGGAATACTTTCCCCGCTATGCCGACTGGCTGAAGCGCATGCAGGATGCGGGGATTTCCTATTTTATTCTCGGCCAGCACTGGCCGGACTCGGAAGAGGAAACCGTATACTCCGGCAGGCTGGGTCAGGAAGATGACGGCGCGCTTGTGTATGCGGAAAGCGTGGTCAGAGCACTGGAAACCGGACTGTATTCCTACCTCTGCCACCCGGACCTTTTCCTGCGCCACCGCCGGGATGATCAGTTCTCCCCCGCCTGCGAGGAAGCCACGGCCATGATCTGTCAGTGCGCTGTGCACCTGGGCATTCCGCTGGAATACAATCTTCTCGGCCTGCTCGAACAGATGAGCGGCAAGGAATGCGGGTATCCGAGCATGGCCTTCTGGAAGGAAGCACGGAAGTATGACCCGCAGGTGATCATCGGCGTGGATGCCCACGATCCCGCCCATCTTCTGAATACGGATACCATGAATCATGCAAGGGCATTCCTGTCCGGTCTCGGTTTCCGAGTGCTTGACCGCCTGCCCATGGACGCTGACTGCAAGGAGGAATAACAGCCATGAATGCCACCTGGGACCTTTCCTGTCTCTATGACAGCTTTGATGATCCCCACTTCCTCGCCGATCTGGAAGCACTGCCCGGCGATATCAAGCACTATGATGAAGCCCTGAGCAATGCCGGTGATCCGGCTGCGGTTCTGGAGCAGGTGCTCGATGCCAGCGAAACACTGGAAAAGCGCGCTTCCCATCTGATCATGTTCTGCGAAATGACCATGGCCACGGATGCCGGCAACGCCGACGCCATGCGCTATATGGGCCAGCTGATGAACACCCTGAACGAGGCCAGCCTTGTGCGTTCCAAGCTGGTCCGGTATCTGCGTGATCTTGACAGTCTCGAAGCATGCATTGCTTCTTCCGAAAAACTCCAGACCGTGGCGTTTGCCCTGCGCGAGATGAAGGAGCAGGCCGCGCATCTCATGGATGAGGCCATTGAACCCTGGATGCTCAAGATGCGGCTTTCCGGCGGTTCCGCCTTCAGTCAGCTCCGTGACCAGCTGGATGCCACCCACCTCATCGACTTCCGTGGGGAAAAGCTTCCCCTGTCCGCAGTGCGCGGCAAGGCCTACGACCCGGATCCTGAAGTCCGCCGCGAGGCCTATGAAGCCGAGATCGCTTCCTATAAAGCCATTGAGCTGCCCATGTCCTTCTGTCTCAACAGCATCAAGATGGAAGCCCGGACCATGGCCGAAGCCACCGGGTATGATTCCGTCCTGGACATGACGCTGAGCCAGAGCCGCATGGACCGTGAGACACTGGACGCCATGTGGACAGCCATCGGCGAATCCCTGCCCGCCTTCCGCCGCTATCTGCGCGCCAAGGCCCGCCTGCTGGGGCACGAGAACGGACTGCCCTTCTATGACCTGTTCGCGCCTGTAGGCCAGACGCCTCCCACCTTCACCATTGAGGAGGCCCGTGCCAAGCTGATCGAGGAAATGGGCAAGTTCACGCCGGACATGGCCGCGTTCATGGATCACGCCTTCGAAAACCGCTGGATCGACATCTATCCCCGGGCCGGGAAAAGCGGCGGCGCCTTCTGTGCCGGCATTCATGACCTGGACCGCAGTCTCGTGCTCACCAATTTCCAGGGCAGCTTCTCCGACGTATCCACCCTCGCCCATGAGCTCGGACATGCCTGGCACAACCGCTGCATGGCCGGTCTGCCTTCCGTGATGACCGATACGCCCATGCCTCTGGCGGAGACGGCTTCCATCTTCAATGAAACCATGCTTTCCTATCAGGTGCTCTCTTCCTGCACGCCCGAGAGCGAGCTGAACCTGCTTGAGGCCGGGATCATGGAAGCCACCCAGACTGTGGTGGATATCTACTCCCGCTTCCTCTTTGAACAGGAAGTGGTGGACACCCGCGCGGATCACGCCATGACCGTGGATGAACTCAAGGACGCCATGCTGCGTGCCCAGGACCGCACCTACGGCGACGGCCTGGATCCGGAACTGCGGCATCCCTATATGTGGGCCTGCAAGAGCCACTATTACTCCTCCGGGCTGAACTTCTACAACTTCCCCTATGCCTTCGGCCTGCTGTTCGGCAAGGGCGTCTTTGCCCGCTATCTTGAGCAAGGTTCTTCCTTTGTTCCCGTCTACTGCCGCCTGCTGCGCTCCTGCGGAAGCGACACTGTGGCCAATGTGGCGGCCAGTGTCGGCATTGACGTGCGCAGCACGGACTTCTGGCGTTCTTCCCTGAGCGTAGTGGAAAAGGACATTGACCGGTTCTGTGAACTGGTGGACCAGAAGCTGAACGCCTGATCACGTCTGCCTTTCCTCCGGACGGATGCTGTGCATCCGCCCGGTTTTCTTTTGGTCTGTCCGGTTCCCGAAACACAGAAAGCAGGCGGTGCCGCCGGGCACCGCCTGCTTTCTGTTCTGCATCCGGATATCAGATGCGGATGTAAGTCTGCAATGGCAGATCTCTGTATCCTTTTCGGTTTCTCAGCCCATGATCCACAGGACCAGTGACAGCACCACAAAAGCAGCAGCGCTGATCTTGGTTCCCAGTGCCAGCTTGCTCTCCACGGAAGCAGCCTTGGTCTTGTTCATATTGGCAGTCACTTCACCGGCAATGCTGCCCAGTCCGGCAGCATTGCTGCTCTGCAGAAGCACAGTGACGATCATAAACAGTGCGCAAAGGATAACCAGAATGGAAATTACAGTCGTCATGACAACAACCCCCTCATTGATTACCCGATGATTCTAGCAAAAAAAAAAAAAAAAGGCAATACATTTTCCGTACTCCGAAATGCAGGTTTTCCGCCCGGATTCCGTATCTCTCACCGCACCGTATCCATGCCATAAAGAAAGGAGACCATGCACAGAGGCACAGTCTCCGCATTTTTCAGACTGCTCAGGCAGCCGTTCCGTCAGGGCTGCTTGCCGATATAGGCAAGAATACCGCCGTCCACATACAGGATGTGACCGTTGACGAAGTTGGAGGCATCGCTGGCCAGGAACACAGCCGGTCCGCCCAGATCTTCCGCTTCGCCCCAGCGTCCGGCGGGCGTCTTGGCGCGGATGAAGGAATCGAAAGGATGCATGGAGCCGTCCGCCTGCTTCTCTCGCAGCGGGGCCGTCTGAGGCGTGGCGATATAGCCGGGTCCGATGCCGTTGCACTGGATATTGCATCCGCCGTACTCGGAGCAGATGTTGCGGGTCAGCATCTTCAGGCCGCCCTTGGCTGCGGCATAGGCGGAAACGGTTTCACGGCCCAGTTCGCTCATCATGGAGCAGATGTTGATGATCTTGCCATGGCCCTTGCGGATCATGGAAGGAATGA
>CACYNZ010000022.1 GCA_902775835.1 uncultured Eubacteriales bacterium
CAGCTTCTTCGAAATCTGCTTGTTTTTTGTTTCTTTTTCCTTCGCTTTGATTGCCTGGTATTCTTCCTCTGTGATGCGATATGCCATAATCATCCCCCCTGGAATGATTATATCACAAAAATGTTAGTTTGGCTAATCTAATTTGAGATTAGTATAAGCCGGTCCGGATCCGGGAAGACGGCCGCATTGCCGAGTGGTTTTCCCCGGAGAAAACGGAGGTGCAGCCGGGGCACCGCCATATTTCACACCTGTTTGCCCTGTATCCCGGCAGTCAGATCACGGTCCGCACCCCGGAGGCAATGCGCGCGGCCCGGAAAACCCTGGAATACCGCCTGGCCAACGGCGGCGGACATACCGGCTGGAGCCGCGCCTGGATTATCCACTTCTGGGCCAGGCTTCTGGACGGACAGCAGGCCGGGGAACATGTAAAGCTTCTGCTTGAAAAGTCCACGCTGCCGAATCTGTTTGACAATCATCCGCCCTTCCAGATCGACGGCAATTTCGGATTCACTTCAGGGATCGCCGAAATGCTTCTGCAGAGTCATGAGGGCATGCTCCGCCTGCTGCCCGCGCTTCCCCCGGAGTGGACATCCGGCCGGGTCCGGGGACTCAGGGCCCGCGGCGCTTATACGGTGGACATGGAGTGGGCATCCGGCGCACTCGTCCGGGCCGTCATCCACCCGGATGCTGACGGTGTACTGTGTCTTTCCGACGGACGGCAATTTCCCCATGTCCGCGGTCAGGCCTTCACCATCTCAGCGCCGGCTGATCTCAGCTAGAACGCATCCGGGAGCAGAGAAGGCGCATTTCCATTCCCTGCCGCCTGCAGCTTCCGGACGCAGAAAAAAAGCCGGAGGCAGCCTCCGACTGTCCGAGCCCCTGTACCCTTTCCAATGCGCAGAAAACAGCTGACACGCAGCCGTCCCGCTCCGCTGCCCCATGCCATGGGGCGGCGGTTTTATGGCTTTCCACCCCAGCCCCATCTCCGGGCCGCTGTCAGAATCAGTGCATTCACAATCAGCAGAAGGAGAATCAGCACGCCCGCGTCATCATCGATCTGCACCACCGCGTCCACCAGATACACCACAAGCGCGGACACGGCCAGCATGATGACTGCTGTGTATATGCATGCACGTTTGTTCACGTTTTTCTTCCTCCTTTCCAGGTTCCCGCGCCATGCCCGGCCGCGAAAAGCGGATCATGCTGGTTTTTTCAGCGGAATCCATGATATAGTATACACATACCTCCGGAAACCGGAAGCGCGTTTCCGAAACGCAACGGAAAATGACAGGGGGAGATCCGAAATGAAATACAGACTGCTTGGCACCATCGAAGTTTCACCCATCGGCACGGGATGCATGGGCTTCAGCCATGGCTACGGCCCTGTTCCGGAGGAAAGCGAAGCCATAGAGGCCATCCGGAGCGCATTTGCATTCGGCTGCACATTCTTTGACACGGCCGAGACCTATGGCCGGGAGCAGTTTTTCCCGGGCCATAACGAACAGCTCCTCGGAAAGGCTGTCCTTCCCTTCCGCCAGCATGTGGTGCTGGCCACAAAAATCCATATCTCCACGGACGAATACCGTTCGGACGGCGATCTTCGCGCCATCATACGCCGGCATCTGGAAAAATCCCTCAAAAACCTTCAGACGGACTATGTGGACCTCTATTACCTGCACCGGGTCAATGAGGAAATCCCCGTGGAAGATATCGCCGAAGTCATGGGCGGGCTCATCCGCGAAGGGTGCATCCGGGGCTGGGGCATGTCCCAGGTCGACGTCCGGACCCTGAAAAGCGCCCACGCCGTGACCCCGGTAAGCGCTGTTCAGAACCTGTACAACATGCTGGAGCGCGACTGCGAAGCGGAACTCTTCCCCTACTGTCTCAGCGAGGGTATCGGTGTTGTGCCCTTCTCCCCCATTGCCAGCGGCTTTCTGTCCGGAAACGTGACGGCACAGACACGCTTTGAGGGCGATGACGTACGCAGGTTTGTTCCTCAGCTTTCCAGGGAAAACATCCAGGCCAACCAGCCGGTACTGGAGCTCCTTGGCCGGTATGCCGGGGAAAAGCATGCCACCAGGGCTCAGATTTCTCTGGCCTGGATGCTGAAAAAATACGCCAATGCCGTGCCGATTCCCGGTTCCAAGAACCGTGGACGGATCCTTGAAAACCTCGGCGCATGGGATGTATATCTCACTGACAGCGAGTTTGCCGCCCTGGAAGAGAGCCTGAACCGCATTCCCGTCCACGGCCACCGGGGAATGGTGGAGACAGAACAGCACTCCTTCAGCCGGAACTGGCGGAAGGAAGCGCAGTAATACGCCGGATCAGTCGCGGACTGTAATGAAAGCCAAAAAGGAAAGCCGGACATCGTGATCCGGCTTTCCTTTTTCATTCCATGACAATTACAGGCCTTATGCCCGGTTGAACTTTTCCTTCGGCTGTCTGCAGCGCGGGCATTTCCAGTCGTCCGGCAGGTCCTCAAAGGCCACGCCGTCGTGCTCATCCGGATCATACACATAGCCGCAGACAGAGCAGACATAGCGTCCGCTTGCTTCCTGAGCAGAGAAATCATGGAAATTCTCTCATGTCTGGCGCCGGTTCAGTTCCTTTTCCACCCGGTTCAGCGTGGAAAAGAACCGCTGCGTGGCCACGGCCGGACCCATGAGCGGAAGCCCCAGGATATTCCAGCCCACCATATGCCGCCAGGACGTACAGGGGCCCTCCACGCCCAGCTCCACAGCCTTTGCCTTCAGTTCCTCCGAAATCCGCGCCATCCATATCAGCGGATACAGGAACAGGGTGGGAATGCCCAGCAGATAGGCCTTCCAGTAGCGCATAATGGCATGCCCCAGAATCTCTTCCAGCTCATCCTGCAGCCCACTGCAGGGCATGTAGAAGAGCAGAAAAATGCCGAATGTGAAAAAGTCCACAAACCCGATCCAGAATCCCCGACGGTCCGTATGCCGGAATCTCATGTGCACGCGCCTTCCTCCACCAGCATCCCGGTCAGCCGCGGCACGCCGAAGCGGTCCGTAAACAGATCGCACTTGCAGAGGAATGCGTAGAAAATGTGCCGGCCCGTCCCATTCAGGGTTTCATAGTTGCCCTGGCCCTTGGACAGGATCACATCCGCGCGGTCCATGGCCGCCTTTGCCTCCTCCGACAGCATGCCGTACACCGTCCCCGCAACGCTGCTTCCGCTGGAAAGCACATGCGCGGCCTTGTCCATGCCGCAGTACAGCGCATCCTCTTCCGTCGCATCATTGAGCACCTCGCCGCCCCGGACAAGCACCGTCACGTCCAGATGCGGGAAACACTTTTTCAGCTGTTCGATGAACAGCCTGTCCAGCACAATCTCGCCGCAGTTGTCGGCCAGCAGCAGAAAAGACCTGCCCGATTCGCAGGCCCGGACAAATGAGTCCAGCACCGCCTGATCCCGGGGCTGCATGCCGGCCTCATCCAGCAGCTGCAGGAGCACATCCTCCTCCACCGTGTTCATGGCGCCGAAATCAATGTAATTGCCGGCCCGGGCATACCCGAGGGCAGTGCCCAGCGGGTCCTCCGCACGTTCAATCCTCTGCCTTATGGCCTCTTCCCTGGCAAGCACGAGATCATTGTATTTCCGCTTGATATCCGCATACGGCTTTCCGGGACCGAACCGCTTTTTATAGGCCTGCCTGAACAGATAGACCAGGTAGGGGGCGGAATCCTCCTCGCCCCGCCGGCTGATGATATTTCGGATTTCCTCCAGGTATTCCGAATCCTGCGTCAGGTTCTGCTGCCTGCTGTACAGGCACTGCGCACAGCTTTCTACGACTCTCATTCCGACCTCCTGCGTCAGCTTCCCGCCTCCGCCTGCTTATGCCGCCCGTTTTCCGGCAGCAGGCTGATTCTATCACATCCCGGGAAAAAACAGCAGTCCAAAAAGCGCTCCGCACGAAAGGCGGAGCGCCGTTTCCCGGTCCGGGAATTTATGCAATGTTTGTGCGCACATACTCAGAGGATTCACAGATGGTATCCCACTGCCGGGCCGCACCGAAGTGCTCCACCGTGACATAGCCGTCATATCCCTCCGCCAGCAGATTGTGCAGAATGACGGGCACAGGAATCACGCCCTCGCCCACGGCGCAGGGATACATGACCAGGCCGTCCGGTGAAGCGCTGGGCCTGCCGTAGCGCACTTCCATGAGGCTGCCCGCCGACCCGATCATGCGGTCCTTCAGATGCACATGATCTATCCGGTCCCGGAACAGCGCCCAGGCAGACAGTACATTCTCGCCGCTGAAGAAGAAATTGCCCGTATCCAGAGTCACATGCAGTTCCGGCACTTCCTGCAGGAACCGCTGCATGCCCCGGATGGTGGCAATCGGGCTGGCTGCATGATCATAGTCCTCCATGGTCACAGGCACGCCTTCCGACTTCGCGGCCTTCACCAGCGTCTTCATGCCGGAAATCATTTTTTCCATTTCCGCCATCCGCACTTCTTCATCCAGACGTCCATGATCAGAGAAGAAACCGGGCACCGGCATGATCCGCTGCGCGCCAAGCTCCCTGGCCAGCCGGATCTGACGGTATTCATGCATATCCCGGGGATTCCGTCCCCAGTCATACATCGAATAGATGCTGCACACCGCAAGTCCTGCCGCATCCAGCTGTTTTTTCAGTTCCGGCGCATTCTCCACACTGTCGCCGTCCACTTCCACACCTTCGAACCCAAGTCCCCGCAGACGCGCAAAGACTTCAGGCACAGGCCTGCCCAGCTCACTGGCAGCCTGCCTGACATGGTCCAGAAATACAGCCATCCTCATCGAAATCCGCCATCCTTTCCGGAAAGACCAGTGCACAGTCTGCCGCCGGAAACGCACCTTCAGCCTTCGTCTGCCGTCACGCAGGCCCTGGCTTTCATCCCAACGGAATATGACTCCGTCGGATGCTTCCGCCGGTTTTGTCCCGGTCTTTCCTGTTTTGCTACATTCTTTTGCGTAATATATTCGAAATCTTTTTCCGGATTCCTGCCGGTTTCTGAAGGAATCTGTTTTCCGGTGCTTTCTGCGTCCTGTATCTGTCCGGCGCGTGCCATTTCTGTTTTGTTACAGATTTATTTCGTTTTTTCGAGCTCTCCCACTTGCATCCACCGGCATTATAAGAGTACAATAGTCTCGTATAGTATGTTATTTCGCTGACCGAAGAAAGGCAGTGTTTATATGTCCAGATTACGCAGACTGCTTCTGTTTGGCATGGTGGCCGGACTTTGCTTGATCCTGACCGCCTGCTACATCCCTCCGGATGAAATCTCCGATACCGGAACCACGGGTTCCGGCTCCGGCGGGGCCCTGAACTTCCGGACCCTGGCACCCACCACGGCCGTGCCCACCGCGTCCCCCACACCGCCCCCCGAGAATACAGTGAACTGGGACCCCTGGGGCAGTGCCACCACTTCTCCCGGAACTTCCCCGTCCATCACCGCGCCGGTGATCGCCACCACGCCTCCGATTCACACCATTGAGGTCGTGACGCCGAGACCCACCTCCACGCCCACGCCTGCGCCCACCAGCATCAAGAAGGGTGCCAGCGGCGCGGCAGTGCGGCAGATTCAGCAGCGCCTGAAGGCACTGGGCTATTACAGCGGAACGGTGGACGGCGATTTTGGTGCGGGTACGGAGAGCGCTGTCAAGGCGTTCCAGCGGGCCAACGGCCTGACCGCCGACGGCAAGGTAGGCGAGCAGACCCTGGCAAAGCTCAACTCTTCCAAGGCCGTGAAAGCCACCGCAAAACCCACGGCCAAGCCCACCGCAAGGCCTACAGCAAAGCCCACGGCCAAGCCTACCGCAAGGCCCACCGCCACACCCAGACCCACAGCGAAGCCGAATACGGACAAGTATATCCGCAGCGGCGCCTCAGGCTCGGATGTGCGCACCCTGCAGAATCGCCTGATCTCCCTGGGCTGGCTGGCCGGAAGCGCGGACGGCAAGTATGGCAATGCCACCATGGCAGCCGTGAAGGCCTTCCAGAAGGCCGGCAAGCTCTGGTCGGACGGCGTCGCCGGTCCCGACACCCTGACCCTGCTCTACTCCTCCTCCGCGCCGCGTTCCGACTCGGCCGTGGCCTCCACCGGTGAAAAGCTCCGGGAAGGCGCCGAAGGCCAGGCCGTGCGCGCGCTTCAGAAGCGGCTCAGAACACTCGGGTATTACAAGGGCTCCGTGGACGGCAGCTACGGCAAGGAAACCACGGCGGCTGTCATGTCCTTCCAGCTGGCTCACCAGCTCACCCCGGACGGCGTTGCGGGCACGGACACCCTGAGCCTCCTGTACGCGGATGAGGACAGCTCCTCCGCTTCCTCCTCCAGAGCCACCGCCACACCGAAGCCCTCCTCTTCCTCCTCCAGCATTTCCTCCACCGGATATATCACCCTGGAGGAAGGTTCCTACGGCGATTCCGTGAGGAATCTGCAGACCCGGCTCAAGAAGCTGGGCTACTACAACGGCAGTGTGGACGGCAAGTACGGCAATGCCACGGTATCCGCCGTCATCGCCTTCCAGCAGAGCCACAACCTCACCGTGGACGGAAAGGCAGGTCCCGCCACCCAGCGCGCCCTGTACTCCACGTCTTCCGGACGCACCACCTATTCCACCATCCGGCCGGGTGATACCGGCAGCGCTGTCAGGAATCTGCAGTACACGCTCTATGAGCTGGGCTATTACGACGGCAGTGTGGACGGCATTTACGGAGACACCACTTCCGATGCCGTGCGTGCCTTCCAGATCCGCAACAAGCTCACGCCTGTGGACGGCATTGCCGGCAACAGGACCCTTCAGAAGCTCTATTCCTCCTCCGCCATTCCGGAGCAGGCGCCCAATTCCAGCTACACCACGCTGCGGGAGGGCGAAGCCAGCGAGAACGTGCTGGAAATGAAGGATGCGCTGATTCAGCTGGGTTACCCGGCCACAAGGGATTCCAGCACCTTTGATGCCCAGACGGTGGAAGCGCTGAAGCTCTTCCAGCAGAAGAACGGGCTCACCCCGGACGGCGTTGCCGGACCGGCCACACTGAAAAAGCTGTATTCCAGCAACCCTGTAGCCAACAACTGATATGATCCATGTACCGGCAGGCCAGCGCCTGCCGGTTTTTCTGTGCCCGAACCGCGCTTTTCCGTTTTCACCCCGAAAGCCCGGACAATGCCTGCCCTGATGTACATAACCGCACATAAATACAAGCATTACGAAGGCAGCGCGACCGGTCTCCGTTCGCTTCTGGATACGTATGTGTACCTCAGTAAGCAGCCGCTTGATATGGCATATGCTGCCGTCGGGTCCCGGAAGATGGGAATTCAGGATTTCGAGGGAAAAAACCGCTTACTGTCACTGCATCTGTCTCCTGGAACCTACGGCACCATCCAGCGCCGTGCGGAAAACAAGATGCGAAAAAATGGCTCGAGCAAGCTTCGCTATATACTTGAACGTTTTTCTGTCCTGTTCAGCAGAAAGAACAAGAACTACACGTCATTTGCCGGAATGTATCCATTTTTCTACAAGCACAGGATTCTGCTTCCCATCCTGCCGCTCTGCCGTACGGCCGGTCGCTTCCAACGCGAAGCACAGGCCATCAGGGATCCAGAGGAATAAGCAGTTATAGCAATCATAGGATTTGCGGAAAAGGGTGACAGTATCTATATACCTGACTCAAGCCAGCTTACGGTTGATCTTTTTTGAATCAAGGACCAACCATCTGGCTGAGGCATCTTGCTCGCTTTCTCATTCAACGTGTAAGCCAGTCCTTGATAGACATCTTCAGATTATATTTTGCAAATTTCTCGCAAAATATAATATATAATTGTTGACTATCAATATACATCGCTTATAATGAGGGTGAAGATGCGAAGCTCTCGCCACGAGGAGGCGTGTGTATGCTGTTGGAGTTCAGAACCAGAAACTATAAATCTTTTGCTGAAGAGATGGTATTTTCCATGACCCCAGCTCCGAAGCAAAAGGGGCTTGATTACAGCGTGGTAACACAAAAAGCAGGCGGCAAAGACTACAAAGGTCTGTGCTCTGCTGTAATCTATGGGCCGAATGCTTCCGGAAAGACGAATGTCATTGGAGCAATGGACACGTTCAAAACGATTGTCCTGCGAGGCAACATCAACAATGCTAACGCACTATCGATGAACATTGCTGCTTCTTCTCTTGAACTGATTCCCAACTGCAACGGAACCGCTGCGCCTACTGAATTCGGAATTCGCTTCGTCGATAACGGACTGCTGGTAGACTATTCCATCATCATCGATCTTGGCACCTTCCTGGACAAGGATTATCAGCGCAAGATTCTGGAGGAGCAGCTAACCGTAAACGGAAAACAGGTGTTCCGCAGGGATGAATCGCTTGATGTCCAGCTCCCTTCAGTCATCAAGGACTATGTGAATAAAAGCATCAAAAGGAAAACTGCCAAGATGCTGGATCTGGCGAAAGACAGCCTTACAGATACTGAGTTGTTTCTGAACAATGGCTTCAAATCTATCTACGCTCAAAAACTGACGGCAGCCATTCTGGACTGGTTTTCAAACAGGTTTATTGTTGTCTGTCATGCGGAGGACATGCGGATTGTTCGGAAGTTCGTCGACCCGAAAGCGAATACTATATATATTGAAAAAACGCTGACAGATGCTGCTCGCGTCTTTGGCATTACGGCAAACGCTCTTGGTTACAAAACAAACAGTGATAAAGAAGGACAGGATGTTACGCTCGTCTCCATCTTTGAGAACAAACTGATTCCGGCTGAAGTATTTGAATCGTATGGAACCATCCGCTTCGTCAATGAATTCCCACTGGTAATTCTGGCACTGGTCAATGGCGGCACACTGGTTATGGATGAGTTCGATGCTTCCATTCACCCAATGGCGCTGATGAACATCATCAATATCTTCCACAATGATGGCGTTAACAGAAATGGAGCACAGTTGATCTTTAATACGCACAACCCGATTTTCCTCGATGCTACGCTGCTGCGGCGCGATGAAATCAAGTTTGTCGAAAGGGACGAAGCCACCGGCAATAGCATTCATTACGCCCTGTCCGATTTCAAGACTGCAGACGGTATCCGCAAAGGCGAGGACTACATGAACAACTATTTCGTCAGCCGGTACGGCGCGATCCGGGATGTCGATTTCAGTCCGATCCTCGAATCTGTTATCTCCCGAACCGAGGTGACACCGAATGCCTAATATGCGAGAAACTCTGAAATACACGTTCACAGTCGAAGGAGAAACAGAACAGTGGTATCTGCTCTGGTTAAGAGATCAGATCAATTCCTGCCCTAATCGAGAAAAGAATATTTCTATTGTACCGAAAGTGCAGCAAAGTCCCGCAAAGTTTTATAAAAGCACTTCCAGGAAAGTAACACCAGTCGTGACACACATTTGCGATGTGGAAAGCAATGAACCCCTGCATGTCTCAAAATTACAGACCATCCTGTCTGAAATGAAGGACGCTCAAACAAACAAGCGGATCGATTATCAACTGGGGTATAGCAATTTCTCCTTTGAACTCTGGATGGTTCTGCACAAGAAGGACTGCTACGGTCCTCTTAGCCACAGAAGCCAGTATCTGCTCCACATCAACCAAGTATATGACGAACACTTTGAAGATCTGGATCAGTATAAGGCGCATGATGCTTTTCACAGATGCCTTGCCAAACTAACACTCGATGACGTAAAGGCAGCAATACGTAGAGCGGAGACCATAACCAGGAACAACAAACGAGACGGGAAAACGCTGCTCCAGTACAAAGGCTACAGGTACTACCGGGATAATCCTGCACTTTCAATCAACGAAGCAGTAAAGAGAATGCTGGTAGATTGCAGTGTGCTGTAACCTAAACATTGATATTTCCCGGCTTCTTTCCTCATGTATTCAATGTGATTGAGCTACCGTTTCATAAGTATATATCTTTGGAATAGTATTTTCGCCATAGCTTATCGATCGAAGAACAGCCTGTCAGTTTCTTCTCTCCGGTTCAGGTTTTGTATCTTTCTTTCTCTTCCATGGCTCGATAGTCGATTTTTCCTCTCGGAGTCCGGGGAAGATCCGCCAGGAATTCGATCGCTTCCGGAATCATATATCCCGGAAGGCCCAACCTGCGGATTAGGCCCCTGAATTATCTGCATTAACTCTGAATCAGGTGCTGCAACCCTGTTTCTTTATCCCCTAGACGCCTGGCCCGGCAGTAGAACAGATCATATCTTTCGGCCAGCAGTGCCGATTGCCTGATTATTCCGGCGGTATTATAATGATCGCAACAACGGAAAGGAGGTTTTACCATGACGGATATTCAGCATCAGGGCACGCATGCCTGGCAACAATATACCATCATGCACCTGGACAGACGGGTAGCCTCCATCCGCAGCGACGGCACCTGCACCATTTATGCGGCTTCATTCATGCCCTACAATCTGTATATGGAGCAGTCGAAGGAAATGGATGTCAGGGTGAACAACCTGAATAACTTCTATTTCTGGTGCGCATCCCGTGTGCTGACCTTGGACCGGAAATACGCAAAAGAGATTCTCAACAGTATTGGAGCCAGGCAGGCGACCACGGATAAGGAACGCGCCGCCATTTCCCTGGCGTATCACGGCGTGACGCTGACTGATGTATATTGGGTAAAAGGCTTCAGGGAACGGATCACCTATGATGAGATCAACCTGTTTGACCATTCTCTGTCGGATGCTTTTGTCGATGTCAGTCTGCGCGGCAAAGCCCTTACGGCCCAGAATGCCCAGCTGATTGCGGCCGGCGATACGGCAGGCGACGTGGCAACCCAGGGGGCAGCACCCAAAGCCTGGGTGCGCCGGAATGGTACTTTTTATCTTCTGAAGGACGGAGATGAAAAGGAAGTGGACGCCGAGCTGCTGGCCAGCCGGATTGCCCGCTGCTTTGATGTGGAGCAGGTGCTGTATGAGCCGTTTATATATGACGGGCAAAAGGTGTCAGCCAGCCGTCTGATGACCTCCAGGGCGTTTTCCATCGTGCCCATGGAGCACATGGAAATCTACGCCGCAAACCACGAAACCGATCTGTTTACCATGATTCGCAAGTATGACCTGCGCGGCTACTGTATGATGAATATTCTGGATTATCTGGTAGGCAATACGGACCGGCACTGGGGCAACTGGGGATTCCTGGTCGATAACAGAACCAACAGACCCCTGCACCTGTTCCCGCTGATGGACTACAACAAAGCGTTCCAGGCCTATGACTCCATTGAGGGCAGCCGCTGCCTTACATTCCCGAAGCCTGTGAGTCAGATGGATGCAGCGCTGGAAGCAGTTCAGATGATCGGGCTCAATCAGAAGGAAGAAATCCGGCAGGAATGGTTCAGCGATCCGGAGCAATGGGAGATGTTTCAGAAACGGTATCAAGTGCTTGCAGGTGCTGCAGAGCTGTTTTAGATATTTCCTGTGTCTGCTTGATAAGGGCAGATCGCCTACACAACGGCTTCGGCTATCTTCACAACAGCAACGAGACCTTCCGCTGGTACGGTCCGGAAGCCTGGCGCACCCGGGACAATGCCTGGACGGACGATTACCGCCTGAAACCGGCCAGAATCCACTCCGCCGTGAAACTGGAACAGGTGATCCAGGATTCCTGAAGCCGCATTATACAGAGGAAGCCTGCCGCAGGCATTCTGCCCGCAGCAGGCTTCCTCTGTTTCCAGTACCTTCCTGACGGTCTGAATCCCGGTGCCGTCATGCCTGAATGGTCAGGTATCTGACCGGCACTTCCCGGGTCAGCCACACCTGGTTTTCCGAGAGATAGAACGCATACCCGTCCCGGACCATGGCAGCCGCGTCCACCAGGAACAGGACAGGCTTTCCGTGGCGCCTTCCCACCTGTTCCGCCGTTGCCGCGTCCCGGGAGAGATGGACATACAGCCGGGATTTCGGAAGCAGGCCTTCCCGGAGAATGGATTCCACATACTTTTCCCCGGTTCCGTGATACAGCGTATCCGGGGGCACGGCCTGCTTCAGTTCCACATTCACCGGAATGGAATGCCCCTGGTTTGCCCGGATTTTCTGATGATCCGGACTGAAGGAATAACGCTGCTTATTGTCCGTTCGGACAATCTCCTCCAGCATTTCACGCGTCAGGGGCATGCGTCTGCTGACCCCGGCAATCAGTTCGTCCACTTGGGCCCAGCCGTGCCCGTCAAGCGTGATGCCGGCCGCCTCCGGCTTATGCCGCAGAACCAGCGCGATGAATTTGCTCGTCTGCTCAAGGCTCATGACAGATCCTCCCCTTTCCTGTTTCTTCAATGGGACAGACGCTTCATGCCGGGATTTGTTCCCGGGAAAGAAAAACGGCCTGCGACGCAGGCCTGAATATATTTATCCGTTTCTGTGGCCCCGGACCACCGCCCGGAACAGGAATGAACCCATGCCGAGGCCCAGGGCAATCATGGCAATGCTCACCATGGCTTCCACGCCCTGGCGCGCTCCGCCGGCTGTCTCAGATCTGGCCAGCAGCTCCATGCACCGGTACAGGCCGAGGCCGGGCACAAAGGAAACAATGGAGAGGGTCAGAAAAATCGTGGAGATCATTTTCATCTTCCGGGCACAGAACTGGCCCAGAATGGAACCAGCCAGGGAACCCAGGAATATGGACCCCGGCTCCGGAATCCCGAGCTGTGTCAGCACATAATACAGAAGAAACGCCGCCGCTCCCACCACGCTCGAGGGAATCCAGGATTTCTTCGGCGCGTTGAGCAGCATGGCGAACCCGAACGTGCCCGCAAAGCTGGACAGAAGAACCATCGGTATGCTCATAGTCCGCCTCCTGTCAGCAGTTCAAACAGCGATGAAGCCATGAGGGCCCCGCCCGCCACCAGGCCGGCGGTGAGCACAGCCGAGGAAAAATGCGACACGCCGGAAATATTGTCCCCGCGCATGGTGTCCTGCACCGCATTGGTCATGGCCAGTCCGGGAAGCAGCGGCATCAGCGCACCGGCGATCACCGCCTCCAGGTTCACCGGACCCAGGGCATACCGGTACAGGTTCGGGAGCAGGGTGGCCAGGAAGGAGCCCAGAAGCATGGTAACCAGTGTCTGCATGTGCACGCGCTCCAGCAGCAGTGCCAGAGCCTGGTTCATGAACCCGACACAGGCCGCCAGCAGAAATTCCCGCACCCCGCCGCCGAACATCAGCGAAAACCCGGCAGCGCAGATGCCGGATCCCAGCACGGACATGAGCTTACGGTGCCGCGGCGCCTCCTTGCGGATGCGCTCCAGCGCCTTCAGCGCGTGCCCGGCGTCAATTCTGCCCTGAACCAGTTCCCGGGAAATCTCATTGACCGCGTCCACCCGGCTCAGGTCCGTGCCCCCGCGGCGCACCCGGAGCACGCTGGACACACTTTCCTCCTCCCAGCGGAAGGAAATGAACAGTCCGCTGGGCACCGCAAACCCTTCCACATCCTCCAGGCCCAGTGCCTGGCCCATGAGGCTTACGGTCTCCTCTGCCCGGAAGGTTTCCCCGCCGTTCTCCATGATAATGCGTCCGGCCAGCTGGAGAATCTCCATATACATATGCCCGTTCTGCATAAGGCCTCTTCTTCCTGCATTCAGAAAGAAAGCCGCCGGCGAAACCGGCGGCTCTTTCCGTTTCTGATTTATGCCCAGGGATTCTCAGTGGGATAGGGCAGGCTCTTGGGCTGATTGTAGGCGATATCCTGCACACCCAGATACTTGAAGACCTCGAAGAGGTACTTGGCGCAGTGGGCAAACGCCACAGCACCGTGATGCGGATAGCGCTTCTGGATCAGCACGTGACGATAGAAACGGCCCATCTCCGGAATGTCGAACACGGCAATGCCGCCGAAGGAGCGGGTGGCCACGGGCAGGATCTTGCCTTCCGCGATATAGGAGCGGAGCTGGCCTTCGCTGTCGCACTGCAGACGATAGAAGGTGATGTCGCCGGCGGCGATGTCGCCTTCCAGGGTGCCGCGGGTGAAGTCAGGCTCGCTTCCTTCGGGCTCAAGCAGACGGTGCTGGATCAGCTGATACTTCACAGCACGGTCGGAGCACATCTTGCACTCAGGGGTGTTGCCGCAGTGGAAGCCCATGAAGGTGTCGGTGATGTCCGCTTCGAACTTGCCGCGGATATCCTCGTCATAGATGTACTGAGGCACGGAGTTGTTGATGTCCAGCAGGGTCACGGCGTCAGCGGTGACGCAGGTGCCGATGTATTCGCTCAGTGCGCCGTAGATGTCCACTTCGCAGGCCACCGGAATGCCGCGGGAAGCCAGACGGCTGTTCACATAGCAGGGCTCAAAGCCGAACTGGGAGGGGAAAGCGGGCCAGCACTTGTTGGCAAAGGCCACATACTGACGGGCACCCTTGTGGTTCTCGGCCCAGTCCAGCAGGGTCAGTTCAAACTGTGCCATTCTGGGCAGCAGATCGCCATAGTAGCGGCCTTCGCCCATTTCTGCGGCCATTTCCTTGCAGACGCCGTCGATTCTCGGATCGCCTTCATGCTCCTTGTAGCTGACCAGCAGATCCAGTTCGCTGTTCTCCTCGATTTCCACGCCCAGCTCATACAGGCCCTTGATGGGAGCGTTGCAGGCGAAGAAGTCCTGGGGACGGGGTCCGAAGGTGATGATCTTCAGGCCCTTGAGGCCCAGAATGGTGCGGGCGATCGGGATGAACTCGCAGATCTTGTCGGTGAGCTCAGAAGCGGTGCCCACGGGATATTCCGGAATATAGCCCTTCAGATGACGCATGCCCAGGTTGTAGGAGCAGTTCAGCATGCCGCAGTAAGCATCGCCGCGGCCGTTGATCATGTCGCCGTCGCCCTCGGCAGCCGCCACAAACATGACAGGGCCGTCGAAATACTTGGCAATGAGGGTCTCAGGGGTTTCGGGTCCGAAGTTGCCCAGGAACACGACTGCGGCATTGCACTCATTCGCCTTGAGCTCTTCCACTGCGCACAGCATGTCCTTTTCGTTTTCCACGGTCTTTTTGATTTCCACAACAGGCAGCTTCTTTTCAGCGCACTGGGCAGCGATGGCGGCACGGCGCTTTTCACTGAGCTGGATCGGGAAACAGTCACGGGAAACTACCACCAGACCCAGTTTGACAACAGGGATGTTCATCATAATGCGTTCCTCCTGCAATGTAGTTCAAGGTATATGGGAAGTGTAGCACGTAGCCCTTTAATCGTCAATTCTCGCCTCGTGCGAAACCAGGGGAGTCAGCCGCCCAGCGCGACGGTGCGGTTGGGGCTCGAGCGGCCTTCCAGGTTCGGGAACCTGTGTTCCAGCGCTGCCAGGGCGATCTCCACGTCCTCGTGCACTTCCTCCACGGTATGCGCGCCTACGGTGACCATGTCCTGCTCCCTCAGCGTGGCAAAGGAGAAGGTAATGCCCACATAGGGCGTCACGCGGCCGGCGGCCATGGGCTTGATGCTCATGACAGGCTTTTTCGCCTTCTCAATGATCGCCCGGACACCCTCGATCTCCACCTGCATCAGGAAGCCCGCGCAGTTGTAGATCTGGATATAGGTCTGCACATCATACTCATTGCGGTCGGAATACACAATGAGCTCCGGCATATGCGCCGACAGGCCCGGGATCATCCCGTGCTGGCGGATCATGTCCAGGTAGTCCGGAAGCCGGTCCATGGTGCCCTTGTGCTTGCTGACCAGCTGCTCGGCAGAGCTGTGATGGATCAGGCAGATCTCACTCCCCCGCTGTGCGCAGTCGCGGATCACCTGCTCCGCCTCGGCGCGGTCGGCCGCGGAATCGCCCACATTGATGATGGGCGTATCGATCTTGATCACATGCTTTCCCGTGGCGTCTTCAGCCATGCGGATGCCGTCCAGCAGGGCATCCTTGCCGCCGAACGGGGCCATCATGGCATCAATGTCATAGGCGAGATAGGCTTTCACAATCTCCGCAAAGGATTCCGGTGTCTGAAACCGGTTCTGGATCATGCGGTCCTGGGACACGGACCGGTGGCTCCAGCCCAGGAGCCAGTTGGTGCCCATGATGAGTCTTGGCAGTGACAGATTCTCCACCTTGGTTCTTGGAAACGACATGCAAATCCCCCTTCCGCGCATCCCGACGGTTCTGTGCCGCCGGCGCGCCCGCAGATGCTCAGGCAGCCGAATCATGGACCCGTGTTCCCAGGTGCCCATGCCTTCCGTTTTCTGCCGTTTTTTCTTAATGAAAGACTTTTCTCCGTGCACCCGCCCGATTCCTGCCGCGCGGCGCATGTCCCGCGCAGTCCGCCGGCCGTTTCAGTATCTGGGCACAAAAAACAAATACCGCCGCAGCATGCAGCAGTATTCGAAGTATATTCGTAACGATTCAGACCCCATTAAGGCAGAACAATCTCAGCATTACCTGATTTCATAATAGTTTGTCCTCCTATAAAAGATAAATTTTAGAAGGCACCGTTTGGCTCACATACATTGTACCCATATTGCAAGAGTAAATTCCAACGGATGTAAACTGGAAGTTCCTGAAAGAGAAAGTTCCAGCGCCGCCTACCTGCACTGGAACTTAACTTTACATTTCAGCTAGCGTTTTTTCCAATATACAGTTTGTTAGATAGACATATTATGATATAATTTGCATATACCCATCTTTGGAGGTGTGAATTAATGATTCAAGAAACCATTAGACCCTCAGCGGACCTGCGAAATCATTATAATGAAATCTCTCGTCTGTGCAGAGAAGGAAAAGAAGCAGTGATTATCACTGTCAATGGTAGAGGCGATACAGTATCTCTTTCTTATGAAGAATATCGGCGGATGAAAGCGAGAATTGAGCTATTAGAGCTTTTGTCTGAAGCTGATGACGATGTAAAACATGGCAGAGTAGCGCCTGTAGAGGATACTTTTAGTGATCTGCGGAATATCCTGAAAGGTTGAAAGGCTATGGAATATAACGTCATTCGCACTGACAAGGCAGATGAACTTATTCATAGGATTATACTGTATGTAGCGGAACAATTTGGAAAAGAAGCTGCACTAGAAAAGTTGGATGAGCTTGAAACATCAATATTATCCCTGGCTCAAAATCCATATGTCGGGATAAAACCCAGGTATACAATCCTTCGTCGTCAAGGGTACTTGGTTCTGATTACAAAGAAGGACTTGATATTTTGTAGAGTAAATGAGCACGATAAGGTAGTAACGATATATGCGGTGGTTGATCAACGACAGGATTACATAAATATCATTCGTGGACTTTGAATATGCAGGAAAATGTATCAGAATCATCTGTGAATTCACCTGTCTGCGGAACTTTGGTGCAATACGATATGATATGTACAATTCCATTTCGTATGTAATAGACTCTGACTGTCATTTACATATATTCCACCAGCTCAGCTGGTGGTTTTTTCACGCCCAGGGCGCACAACAAAAGAGCTATTCCGGAATGATCCAGAATAGCTCCAACAGCGTTTACTGTACATCAGGCCCTGAGAACCTTTTTCAGGTACATGCCGGTATAGGACGCGGGATTGGCCGCCACATCCTCCGGCGTGCCCTGGCAGACCAGGGTTCCGCCGCCGTCTCCGCCCTCCGGTCCGAGGTCAATGATGGCATCCGCCACCTTGATCACGTCCAGGTTATGCTCAATCACCAGCACACTGTTCCCTGTCTCCACCAGGCGCTGCAGCACCTGGATCAGGCTCGCCACATCGTCCGTGTGCAGTCCGGTGGTGGGCTCATCCAGCACGTATATGGTGCGGCCCGTGGACTTGCGGGACAGTTCCGTGGCCAGCTTCACGCGCTGGGCTTCGCCGCCCGAGAGCGTGGTGGCCGGCTGGCCAAGCTTCATGTATCCCAGGCCCACGTCGGCCAGGGTCTGGATCTTGCGCAGCACGCTCGGATGGTTCTCAAAGTAGACCAGCGCTTCCTCCACGGTCATTTCCAGAATATCGTGGATATTCTTGCCCTTGTAGGTGACCTCCAGCGTCTCACGGTTATAGCGCCTGCCGCCGCAGACCTCGCAGGGCACATACACGTCCGGCAGGAAGTTCATCTCAATGCGCACAAGGCCGTCGCCCTGACAGGCCTCGCAGCGTCCGCCCTTGACGTTGAAGGAGAAGCGGTTTTCGCGGTATCCCCTGGCTTTCGCTTCCGGCGACATGGCAAAGATCTTCCGGATCATGTCAAACACGCCGGTATAGGTGGCCGGATTGCTCCTGGGCGTGCG
>CACYNZ010000023.1 GCA_902775835.1 uncultured Eubacteriales bacterium
GGAAAACAGACGAATTCAAGAAAATGTCGGCATTCAGAAACGGGGTGGAAACTGTTCCTTCCTTTCTGAGAAGATGCTTCGGAGTAGACCGGATGCCGGCACGGGGAAAGCTGCGGATAAGCATATTTCTTGGCTGCAAGGTGGGTGCTTTGAACGTCATGAAATTTTGCAATTTCAGACTCAGACGCAACCCGTCTGCCCAAAATGCGGTACTTGTGTAAGAATTGCCGGGGGATTCCCTTGCATTCCACGGAAAATGTGCTCTAATAGCCAATTTCTAACTGATCAGCGAGTAAAAAACTCTGATTTCTGCTGTTGAAGTGGCAGAAATGTATTCCAAGGTGTCTGATGAGTTACCCTTCTGACGCCCTTATCATGGAATTAGCAGATGGCGCATGAGCTGCCTGGCATGCTGCTCCGTCCTCAGGACAAAATGATCTTTTTTCAATTTCTAACAGAATCCCAATCAAACGGCAACATTCACGTGCTATGATTCATCTGTCAGCAGAAGCTGAACCAGTACACACAGAAAGAAGGAACAAGCGATGAAAAAAACAGCTGTGATTGTCACAGCCCTTATAACGGCCATGATGCTGAGCGGCACCGCGCTGGCGGAAACACCTGCTCCGGCTGAACCGACGCAGGCAGCTGCGCAGACGGAAGCGACAGAGGAAGCCGCCGCGGAGAAGAACACTTTCCTGTCCTGGATCGGCGAAGGCGCGGATATGCTCACCGCTGCCCTTTCAGACGGGTGGGACAAGGCTTCCGACGCCGTCAGCTCCGGCATGGACTGGCTGGATGAAAAAATCGCCGACTGGACAGACCAGGCCGAAGACTATATGCAGAAAAAGCAGTGGGACAAAAAGGTACAGGACGCCTGGGAAACCCTGAAAACCGGAACTCAGCAGTCGGGCGAGAAAGCCGGAGAAAAGCTGACGGAAGCCTATCACACCGTTCAGGCATGGCTGACGGAAACCGGTGAAACCGTGGATCAGGGAGTGGCGGAAGCCGTGGACCGCGTAGCCGAGGCCGCCGGCGTCGCTGAAGCAAAGCTGTCCGGCTGGTATCGGAAAATGGAAAGCTATATGACAGAAAAAGCCGGACTGGTCACCGAATCTGCCAGGGAAGCCTGGAACGTGATCAAGCAGAATGCCTCGGCGGCCGGTTCCGTTGCGAAAGAAACACTGTGCGACGCGTATTCGGCCATCCGCGAATGGCTGGAAAGCCTGGGAGAGCCGGAAGACGCCGAACTGATTCAGACGCTGGATGAAATCAGCGCGCAGCAGGAATGATATCCCATCTGCCTGAAGCATGCTGCTTCTTTCCCGGATTCTGTCATCCCGCCCCCGGAAGGCCTGCGGATCAGAATGTATCGTAAGCGCCAATTCCCGGAGACTGCCGTTTTTCAGCAGTTTTCCGGGACTTTTCATTTTTCCGTGTGCGGAATGGATAAAATCCCTGAAATACCTTATAATAGGGAAAACTTTGTTCCGTGTATGTTCATTCCCGTCTGTACACTCCCGGCAGTATCGCTGCATCCATGCTTTCCTGAACATCCTTCAGCATGCCGTCAAGAAAGGAGTCTCCCATGATTCAGACAGAACCTTGCATACCGCGTGCGCATATGATCCACTGTGCCCTCTGTGCGGATGCACCCTGCAGTCAGGTATGTGACAAACTGAACCCGGCAGAGCTTCTGCGCTCCATATGGTTTGCCAATGAACAGACCGCGGCGCTGCGTCTTCCGCAGGAAAATCCCTGCATTACATGCATGGTGCCCTGCGAACGGGCCTGCGTACGGCCAGGCGAAGTACCGATCCGTGATCTGATCAACCGGCTATATTACCAGGTCAGCCCTGTGTGCGAGACAGCGCTTCCGGAAGATGAAAGCCGGCTGCAGTGCGATCTGTGCGGCATTCCCCTGGAAAATCCGTTCCTGCTTGCTTCCTCCGTTGTATCCAGCACCTATGACATGTGCGCCAGGGCTTTTGAGGCGGGCTGGGCCGGAATCTGCTTCAAGACCGTCTGCACGCTGGACATCCATGAGTCTTCGCCCCGTTTCTCCGGTATTACCGGCGGCGACGGCAGCATCATCGGATTCAAGAATATCGAGCAGCTTTCCGATCACAGCGTGGCCGAAAACATGGAAATCTTCCGCAGGCTGAAGAAAAACTATCCCGGCAAATTCATTCTGGCCTCCATCATGGGCCAGAACGAACAGGAATGGGGCGACCTCGCGCGACTCTGTGAAGAAAACGGAGCGGATGCTGTCGAACTCAATTTCTCCTGTCCCAACATGATGGAAGACGGTCTGGGCTCAGACATCGGTCAGGTGCCCGAACTGGTGGAACGCTTTACAGCGGCTGCCAAGCGCGCCTGCCATATCCCTGTGCTGGCAAAGCTGACGCCGAACGTGGCAGACATGAGCCCCGCTGCCGAAGCCGCCAAACGCGGCGGCGCAGACGGCATTGCCGCCATCAACACCATCAAATCCATCGTGGGCGTCCATCCGCATACCTATGTTTCCGCGCCTGCCGTGCACGGGCAGAGCGCAGTGGGCGGATACAGCGGCAATGCGGTCAAGCCCATCGCCCTCCGGTTCATTGCGGAACTGGGCCAGCATCCGGATCTGCAGGGCATGCACCTGTCCGGCATCGGCGGCATTGAGACCTGGATGGACGCGCTGGAGTTTATTCTTCTCGGCGCGGACTCCGTCCAGGTGGCAACCGCCGTCATGCAGTACGGCTACCGCATCATTGACGATCTCAAATCCGGGCTTAACCTGTACCTCAAGGAAAAAGGATTTTCCAGCGTCCGGGAAGCCAGGGGACTGGGGCTTTACTCCCTGCACAGCAGAACGGATGCACTGGAACGTGATACGGTGATCTTCCCGAAGTTCGACCGGGAACGCTGCATCGGCTGCGGCCGCTGTGCCATTTCCTGCATGGACGGCGGGCACCAGGCCATCACCATGAATCAGAAGCGTCTGCCCCAGCTGAACGGAAAGAACTGCGTGGGCTGCCATCTGTGCATTCTGGTATGTCCGCAGCATGCCATCAGCCCCGGCCAGAAACGCATCAGGCTGAAAGAAACGTAACACACCGGGCCGGTCATTTACGGAAACCGCCGGCACTGCAGGAGACAGAGAGGCATACCTCTGTCTCCTTTTTCATAAAGCCGCGGAAAGCGGAAACCGCTAATTCTCCCAAGGCATCCTTCGGGAAAAACTATGCCTATTCAATCGTGGAAGCGAGGAAATATCATGATCCGACTGGAGAAAATCAGCGAAAGCAGTCTTACGGCAATCCTGTCTCTTCAGGTCAGCGAAGCACAGAAGGAATTTGTGGCGCCCAACAGCGTCAGCCTCGGCGAAGCATACATCGCCGTCACCAGCCACGGCCACGCCTTTCCCTTTGGCATCTATGAAGACGAAACCCCGGTTGGCTTCTGCATGATCGGGTACGGCGCGGACGATGCCTGGGCGGACGCACCGGCCATCGCCAGAGACAGCTATAACATCTGGCGATTGATGATCGACCGCCGGTTCCAGGGCATGGGCTACGGCAGAGCGGCCATGGAACATATTCTGGACTTCATCCGGACATGTCCCTGCGGACCCGCGGCTTTCTGCTGGCTCTCCTATGAGCCCGAAAACCTGGCCGCGAAACGCCTGTACGCTTCCTTCGGCTTCCGTGAGACAGGTGAATGGGACGGAAACGAAGTCATCGCAGCCCTAAATCTGAGTACGCCGCAGAATGGAATCCGCCCGGTCACCGCCGCAGACCATGATTTCTGGTTTTCCCTGGACCGGCATCTGAATGAAGAGGAGTTTATCCGGAAAGTCCGGGATCATATGGGGTATGTGCTCACTCTCGACGGCCGGCCCTCCGGGATTCTGCGCTGGTCTCTGTTCTGGGACAGCATCCCCTTCTGCAGCCTTCTGTACGTAAGGGACGACTGCCAGCACATGGGCCACGGACGCAGGCTAATTGCCTATTGGGAAGCAGACATGAGATCCCGGGGATACGACCTGGTCATGACCTCCACCCAGTCGGACGAAGCCGCGCAGCATTTCTGGCGGAAACTTGGATACCAGGACTGCGGCGGGCTGGCACTGCCGTTTCCCGGGCATGAACAGCCGCTGGAACTGGTCATGGGAAAATCGCTGGCGGGAACAGTATGAAAGCACTGATCCTCAATTGCATTCCCGTCCGGACCGGAGCAGCCCGGGCCATTGCCGAAATCATGGCACAGCAGCTTTCAGAGCGCCCTGCAGTCCGAAGCGTGTGCATCGATGATTACCGCTTTTCCTTATGCCGGGACTGAAGAAGCTGTCACGATACAGGCACATGGACAACATGGAAAAGCTGAGAGATGACTTTGCGTGGGCAAATATCATCGTCTGTATCTTCCCTTCCTGCTGGGCCTTTGTGCCGGGACAGTTCAAGGTTTTCATCGACCGCTGCATCCCCTAGTGCAACACCCACGAGCCCCGTGCCGCATCTCCATTCCCGGAATCTGCCAATATCCAGACAGATTCCGGTTTTTGTCTGCAAATCCATGGAATTCCCGCCGCCACAAAACTGATGTGGTCTTTTTTTCACCGCTGTTTCAAAGAATTTTCAGGAAAACTTCATCACTTATGCCAGGATATCACTCTCAGGAGCATTATGCTTGTCAATTTTGGATGAATTATCTATTGAATAACACATCGATATGTGGTACATTCCTTCCGGCAGCTCCTGTGAGCCGGTTTCTGGCTACAGGATACAATCTTCCCAAACATGAAAGGAGAACACCATGAAAAAGAAACTGCTTGCCCTCGTGTTGGTTTCCATCCTGGCCCTTTCCTCTCTCTGCTTCTCTGCTGTAGCAGAAGAAGTCGGTGAACCTTTTGCCAATCAGGTATTCATCACCTTGATGAACTCCAAGCCCGAAATCACCTCCGCTCTTCAGGCAGCCGCTGATCAGTTCGGCGCAGCCTATAACGTAAAAATTGAAGTCACCGAAACCAGCTCCCCTGGTGACGAACTGGCCAAGCGCTATAACTCCGGCGCGGCTCCCACCATCTCCATCGTAGATATCGCCAACGTGAAGGATCTTGCCCGCGAAGACAAGATCGTTGACCTGGGCGATCAGCCCTGGGCGGAAATCGGCGGCCGTGACATGGGCGCTGTCATCAACGACGTGCTCTACGGCATGCCCCTGACCATTGAAGCCAAGGCCAACCTGATCAACAAGACCGCCATCGAAAAGATCACCGGCGAACCCTTTGATCCCCTGAAGTATCAGACCAAGGCCGATTTCGAAGCCCTGCTCAAGCAGCTGCGCGAAGGCGGCATGGAGAACCCGGTCATCATCAACAAGGAGGACTGGTCCATCGGTTCGCACTTCGTCCAGTACTTCTATGGCATCCAGGACGGCACCATTGCCGGAGCCGAGGCCTTCATTGAAAAGGTCCGCGCTGGTGAAGAGTCCTTCAACGACAACGCCGTATTCAATGCCTGCATGGATATGTTCGACCTGTACATGGAATACAACATCAACAAGCAGGATCCCCTGTCCGCCGACTATGATCTGAACGCCTCCTACCTGGCTGAAGGCGAAGCTGCCTTCTGGATCAACGGCACCTGGGCATGGCCGAACCTGGAGCCCTTCGCACAGGCAGATCAGGAATATTCCATCATGCATATGCCCGTGGACGCCGGCGCTCAGGGCAAACTGCTGGCTCAGGCCACCAAGTACATCGTTGTGGACAAGGCCTTCGCCACTGAAGAAGCCCAGCAGGCTGCCAAGATGTTCCTCAACTGGCTCATTTACACGCCCGAAGGACAGGATGCCATGATCAATGGCTGCGGCATGGTCACCGCTTTCACCAACATCACCCTGCCTCCGTCCAACCCCTTCAACGTGGGCCTGAAGGAATACATCGACGCCGGTCTGACCTGCGAAGCTGTCACCTATCTTCCCAGCGATCACCGCAGCCAGCTTGGCGCGAACATGCAGAAGTACCTCGACGGCTCCGAGACCCGCGAAGAAGTCGGCAAGGCATTTGATGCATACTGGGCAGAGCATGAAGTGAACTACTGATTGCACTGACAGAGCAATTCTGATGTATCCCCGGACAGCTGATCTGTCCTGATTTCAAAGTGCCGCAGAGCCTTGATCCGCTTTGCGGCATTTTACAAAGGTGGGATTTACTTTGTATCAGCGCATGTCTTTCAGAAAAAAGGCATTCCTGTTCCTGAGCTTTGCGGGCCCCGCTGTGTTCTTCTTCTGCTGTGTGGTCATTATCCCCCTGATCTACGGCATCTACCTGACCTTCACGGACTGGAACGGTCTGGCCGATGTCAAGAATTATGTGGGACTGAAAAACTATGTGGCCACCTTCCAGGATGAAACCTTCTGGACCACACTGCTCCTGACCACCGGTTTCGCCGTTCTGTCCGTCATTTTCATCAATGTCATCGCCTTCTTCCTGGCCTATCTGCTGACCAGCGGCGTACGCGGACAGAATTTCTTCCGGGCCGGTTTCTTCACGCCGAACCTGATCGGCGGCCTGATTCTCGGTTATATCTGGCAGATCATCTTCAGCCGTGTGATTCCCAGTCTGTACGGAGTCTTTCCCGTTCAGCTGTTCCAGAAATCCTGGCTGTCCTCCCCCTCCACCGCTTTCGCTTCCCTGGTCATCGTACAGACCTGGCAGCTGTCCGGATATATGCTGCTGATCTTCATTTCCGGGTTCGTGGGCATTCCGGAGGATGTGTTGGAGGCTGCCAAGATCGACGGCGCCAACGACCGCCAGACCACGCTGCATATCCGGCTGCCCCTGATGGTGCCTTCCTTCGTGGTCTGCCTGTTCCTGTCCCTGACGCGTTCCTTCAAGGTCTATGACCTGAACCTGTCCCTGACAGCGGGCGGTCCATATAATTCCACAAAAATGACAGCCATGCATATTTACACGCAGGCCTTTGAAAATCATCAGTACGGCGTCGGCCAGGCCGAAGCCCTGATCTTCTTCCTTGTCATCGCTGTCATTTCCCTGACCCAGACCTATCTCGGAAAGAAGCGGGAGGTGGAAGCATAATGAGTGAATTATCGCATGCCGCCGGCGGAAGGAAAAAGCTCCGTCAGGCCCTTAAGCTGACCATCGCCATCATTGTGCTGATCATCTACCTCTTCCCCTTCGTTCTGGTGCTGGTCAATTCCCTGAAAACCAAGGTTTCCATCGTAAAAGCCCCGCTTCTGCTGGTTGATGCAAAGGGTCCCCAGTGGGTCAACTATCAGAACGCCATCGACAAAATGGATTTCGTGCGTACCTTCAGCAACAGCCTTTTCGTGGTCGGCGTTTCCGTGGCCCTGCTCATGATTGTCTCCAGTATGGCAGCGTGGCTGTTCGTACGCGCCAAGTGGGCAGCCTGCCGCATCAGCTTCTCCGCCATGCTGGCATCCATGATCGTTCCCTTCCAGGTCGTCATGATCCCGCTGATTGCCATCTACGGAGCACAGCTCCATCTGCTGAACTACCGCATGACCATGGTGTTCATGAACCTGGGTTTCGGCGTCAGTATGTGTACCTTCATGTGTCATGGCTTCATCAAGGGAAACATCCCTGTAGCCCTGGAAGAAGCAGCACGCATTGACGGCGCCGGCTACCACCGCACGTTCTTTACCATCGTGCTGCCGCTTCTCAAGCCCATTCTTTCCACTGTTGCCATCCTGGAAATCCTGAGCTACTGGAACGACTACCTGCTTCCTTCCATGATCTTTACCCGTAAGGAACTCTACACGCTGCCGTTGGCTATCCGCACTTTCTACGGCGAGTTTTCCAGCGACTACGGCAACATCATGGCAGGTCTGACGCTGTCCGTTGCACCGGTCATCCTTGTGTATCTGATTCTGCAGAAGCACGTGATCGGCGGCATCGTCGCAGGTGCCGTGAAATAAGCGGAATCTTTCTGATCCGCCCAGGAACACCCGGAACTACACGCGGACAGGAGTTTTCCTGTCCGCATTTTCTGCTTATGGAGGGAAACCGTCATGTCACACAGACCCATTGAAAACAAGGCCATGCTCATCACCTACGCCGACAGCCTCGGAAGCAATCTGAAGGATCTGAGCCAGGTGCTGGACGGCCCGCTCAGCGGTGCTTTCGGCGGCGTGCATATCCTGCCCTTCTTCCCGTCCTCCGGAGACCGCGGGTTTTCGCCCATCACCTACCGTGAGGTGGATCCCGCGTTCGGCACCTGGGACGATATTGACCGCATCGCATCCCGTTACTATCTCATGTATGACTATATGATCAATCATATCTCCGTAAAAAGTCCGGAATACCAGGATTTTCTCCGGAACAAGGACGCCTCGCGCTACCACGATTTCTTCATCCGGTTCAAGGATTTCTGGAAAAATGGCGAACCGACCCCGGAGGAAGACGCGGCCATCTACCGTCGGCGCATCGGCAAGGGCACCTATATCACCGCCAATTTTGCCGACGGCACCAGCGAGAAGGTATGGTGTACCTTTTCCGATGAACAGGTGGACATCAACTGCCAGCGCTCCGAGGAGGCCCGGCGCTTCCTGAAGGACACGCTCAGTTTTCTCTCCGAGCACGGTTGTTCCCTGATCCGGCTGGACGCCTTTGCCTATGCCACAAAAAAAGCCGGCACCAACTGCTTTTTTGTGGAGCCGGACGTGTGGAAGCTGATGGCCGAAGCCCGCGACGCTGCGGGCGAAGGCGGTGTGGAAATCCTGCCGGAAATCCATGAGAACTATTTTATCCAGATGAAGCTGTCCGAAAAGGGCTATTATGTGTATGACTTCCAGCTGCCCATGCTGCTGCTCAATGCCATCTTCACCGGAAAGACCCTGTATCTGAAGAACTGGCTGAAGATCTGCTCGCCGCACCAGTTCACCACGCTGGATACCCATGACGGCATCGGCGTGGTGGATGTCCGGTATCTCATGCCGGACGAGGAAGTGCAGGACACGAAGATGAAGGTCTACGAGCTCAATCCCGGGACCGCAAAAATCTTCAGCGAACTCCGCGGACCTCTGGACCGGAATTTCAACACGTATCAGATCAACTGTTCCTATTATTCCGCCGTCGGCGAGGACGACGACCGGTATCTGCTGACCCGCGCCGTGCAGATGTTCGCGCCGGGCATTCCCCAGATCTATTACCAGGGCCTCCTGGCCGGAAAGAACGACTTTGACCTGTATGAAAAGACCAGACAGCCCCGGGACGTGAACCGGCACAACTATACACTGGAAGAAATTACCGCAGAAACTCAGCGGCCGGTGGTACAGAAACTGCTGGAGCTGCTTCGCTTCCGGAATACGCATCCGGCCTTTGACGGTTCGTTCCGTCTGGAAGAATGCGGGGAGCACGAGCTCGTGATGCGCCGGGAAAACGGCAGCAGCTGGGCGCGCCTCTGGGCGGACTTTACAACCTTCCGTTGGGAAATCACCTGTTCATAATGCCTTTTTCCGGGCTCACAGCCCGAAGAACGTCAGCGCTTCCTGAATCGCCAGATCCCAGAAGCGCCATTCATGCGCGTATCCCGGCCTGGTAAACCAGTGTGCTTCCAGGCCGATTTCCTCACAGTGCTTTCTGAACTTCCTGAAATTTTCATAGATCATGGCATCGTCTTCCCCGCATGCAAACATTAGGCGGGGAAGCGTTCCTTTCGGGGCAAGCCGGTCAATCATGGCCCACACGTTCTCATTGGACGCCTTGAACGCGTCCAGTCCACCGGCATTGCGGAGCGTATTGCGCATCCGCGGGTTCGCTGTATCCAGCAAAAAATTCGGATGTCCCTCGCGCATGTCCTCCATGTCCACCGGGGCTGCGGAGAGCACCGCCGCCGCGGCAAAACGTTCCGGATGATTGACTGCATACTTGATGGTTCCCCGTCCGCCCATGGAAAGGCCCGCAATAAAGTTGTCCTCCCTGCGGTCAGAGACTGGCAGCCAGCCGTACACCATGGGCATAAGCTCTTCCGTCAGATAATCGTACATCCGGAAGCCCATCATGGTGTCATTCCAGTTGGAATAATTGGAATTCAGCGCCGGAGGCATGACCACCACCAGGTTTTTCTCCTCGGCGTACAGTTCAATATTGCTTTTCCGCACCCAGTCGGTCTGATCCCCGTAGGTCCCGTGCAGAAGCCAGAGCACCCTGTATTTTTTCCCGGAGCGGTAAAACGTCTCCGGCGTCATCGCTCTGGGCTTGTCTGGCAGGATCACGGCCACCTCATGATTGTTCGCCAGATACTGGCTTTCAAAATTGATATGCATAAGTGACATGCGGAATCCTCCTCTTCAGATGTCATGTCCGGGAAAGCAAAAAATCCAGCGTGCGCCGGGCGTCTGTATTCAGCACAAGCGCTTCCGGGAAGGAAATACTTTCCATCAGCTGTCTTGCCAGGTCCACATCCCCGACAGCACTGGGATCATGGGCATCGGAGCTGACAATGACCGGCACCTGGTACTGCACGCACAGAGCCAGCATCCGGCGGTAGTTGTCAAAACAGTTCAGGCGGTGCTGCGGCTTGCCCAGGGAACTGCTGTTCACTTCCAGTGCGGTCCCGGTTTCCCTCGCGGCACGTACCAGCGCCTCATAGTCCAGCGGGGTATGATCGTCATCCGGATGCGAAATCAGCTTCACCTTCGGATGCTGCATGCACGCCGCCACGTTTTCCGTATTCCAAATGGCCCCCGCATCCTGATAGCATGTTCCATGAATACCGGCAATGGCGTAATCCAGATGATCCATGAACCGCTCCTCCAGAGACAGGGTTCCGTCATTGAGAACATTGATCTCACAGCCGTGGATGATCTGCACGCCGTACAATGTCCTCGGGATCACGTGCAGGTTCAGGTAGTAGAACGGATCCACCGTTCCCGGCACGCCCGGGGCATGCTCCGTAAGCCCGAGTACGGCCAGTCCCTTTTCCGAGGCCGCCTGTGCCATCTCACGGATGGTGCCGTAGGCATGCCCGCTGGCAATGGTATGGGTATGAATATCCGCAGCAATCTGATACATCGTCTTCCTCATTCATCCTGTGGATTGCAGACCCGGGAAAGCCGTGCCCGCTTTCCTGTATTGTAGTATAGCCCGCCTTTTTGCGCAATCATTCCATGTACACATGAATGTATCCCGGAGGCCCGGCCGCCGGGAAGATCGGAGGTTTCCATGCGTATCTGGACCCGGGAAGCGTCCTACCGTTATCTCACAGACCCCGGCGAACTGGAGCCGCTGCACCGGAAGACCGCGTCTTCCGTCTGGCGTCAGCATTTCCACAACCAGCCCGTCACCGGCCTCCTGAACGATCCCAACGGCTTTGCCTGGTTTGACGGAGCCTGGCACCTTTTCTACCAGTGGTGTCCCTGGGGCGCTGTTCACGGCCTGAAATACTGGTACCACATCATTTCCCATGACCTTGTTTCCTGGAAAAATCTGGGCGTCTGTCTCTGTCCGGGACTGGGCGATGCCTTCGACAACCGGGGCGTGTATTCCGGTTCCGCCATGCCCGCCGGAGACACGCTTCTGCTCTACTACACCGGCAACCACCGGGACCTGGACTGGACACGCCGCCCCTGCACCTGCCTGGCGCGCCTTGACAGAAACGGCCATGCGGAAAAAGCGCCGGCGCCTCTGTTCGGAGCCCATCCGGACTACACGGAGCACCAGCGTGATCCAAAGATTCTTTACGACCCCGGAACCCAGGCCTGGCATATCCTGCTCGGTGCGCAGACCAGAGACGGGGACGGATGCATACTGGTCTACTCCTCCCAAAGCCCGGTGGACGGCTGGACCTTTGCAGGGCAGCTGAAGGTGACCGGGTATGAACATTTCGGAAGCATGTGGGAATGTCCCTCCATGGAGCATATATCCGGGCGGGATGTGCTGATCTTCTGCCCGCAGCAGCTGACGCTTCCCTCGCGCGCCACTTGCCGTGACCACTGTGGGTATCTTCTGGGGACCATGGACTGGGCATCCCTTGTCTTCACACCGGAATCCCCGTTTACCGTGCTGGATGCCGGCTTTGACTTTTATGCGGCGGCCGGCGCCGCCGGTCTCCCTGGTTCGGACCGGGCCGTGGTTATCGGCTGGATGGGCCTGCCAAATGCCTCCTATCCCACAGATGAAGAGGACTGGTCCGGCTGCCTGAGCCTGCCCCGGGAACTTACGCTGCGCAATGGACAGCTGATCCAGCGTCCCCTGCCAGAGATGAAAAAGCTCAGAAATGAGCAGCTGACACCCGTTCCGAACCATGCCGGCTGTTTTTCCCTTCCCCTCTGCGCTGAGCTGGAAATGGACTGGGATTCCTCCGATCTGGACATGGCCCTGTTTACCGACGCACAGGGACAGGGCGGCTTTATGCTCCGCTATGACACCGCGAACCATACCTTCTTTGCGGACCGCGGCGGCATGGAGCATGTGTCCAGCCCTGACATGGGCACCGCAAGGACCTGCCGCCTGGAAAACGGCCTGCACCGCCTGCACATGTTTATAGACTCCAGTTCCCTGGAAGTCTTTGTCAATGACGGGGAAGCCGTCCTGAGCTCCCGCGTCTTTCCTGCGCATAAGGAGCATTTCTTCCGCACAGACATGAATGCATCTTTGCGCCTCTGGGCTCTGGCACCTGCTGTGGAAGACCGGTTCCTGGTCTGACCTCTGCCTCTCCGGCACAGGGAAAGCACGGTTCTGCGCCTCATCAACCGTCTTGAGACGCCCGCGCATCCGGGTGGATGGAACAGAAATCAAAGGCCTGAAGTGCGACCTTGTCCGGACTCCGGACGAGACGCTTCCGAATTCCCTGACCTTTCCCTTCCAGGAACCGGAAAAAACGAAATTGCCCTTCAGAAACGGTGGATATGACCGTTTCCAAAGGGCGATTTTCATTCACAGCGCCTGCCTTACACTTTGATGCCGTGCGCAAGCGCGCTTCTGGAATAGCGGATCACCAGGAGCGTCGAGCAGAGAATCCATCCCACAGGATAGGCAAGCGCCACTGCCACGAATCCTGCACCCAGCATGCGGGTCACCGCCAGGTATACCTGCCGGAAGGCAACAAAGGAGATCAGCATGATCACCGTGGGCATGGTGGCATCGCCAATCCCGCGCAGTGCGCCGGCATAGATCTGATTGAAGCACACCGCAATATAGAAGGGTGTCACAATATGGATGAAGCGTATGCCGTAGTCAATGACGTCCTCTTCGGGAGAAAACAGCTGCATCAGGGGTCTTGCCAGCACAAACACCACCAGGCCCAGGACCACGGTTGCGATCAGACTCATGACCGTGGCAATGCGCACGCCTTCCCTGGCCCGTCCAGGCTGTCTTGCGCCCCAGTTCTGACTGACAAAGGTGGTGGAAGACATGCTGATGCTCTGCACCGGGACCAGGGCAAAGGCATCGATTTTCCCGTACACGCCGTACCCGGCCATGCAGGCGGATCCGAAGGCATTGATATAGGACTGGACAAACACATTGGAAAACGACGTGATGGCTGACTGGATGCTGCTGGGCAGGCCCAGGCGCAGAATCTGCTTCAGCGCGTTCCTGTCGATCCGCATCTTCCGCCAGCGTATGCCGTAATCACCCTTTTCCAGGCTCAGCGTCACCAGGATCAGAAGCGCGGACAATACCTGCGCGAGCACCGTGGCCAGGGCAACACCGTCCACCTTCATGTGGAACACCAGCACGAAGAGCAGGTCCAGCACCGTATTGAGAAGCGCTGAAATGATCAGAAAGAACAGCGGCCGCCGGGAATCACCCACGGCACGCAGAATGCCGCTTCCGATATTGTAGAACAATATCCCCGCAACCCCGGCAAAGTAGATGGACAGATAGCGGCTCGAGTCCGCCATGACATCATCCGGCGTCTGCATGAACCGGAGCATCGGACCGATAATGATCTGACCGATCACAGTGGCCACCAGGCTCATCAGGAATGTCAGGGCAACCGTGGTATGCACGGCCTTGCTGAGCCCTTCCCGGTCATGCGCGCCGTATCGCTGGGAAATCACCACGGATGCACCGGTGGCAAGACCGGCACAGAACCCCACCACCGTATTGATGATCGGTCCGGTGGAACCCACGGCTGCCTGCGCCTGCTTTCCCACGAACTGACCCACCACCAGCGTGTCCACGGTATTGTACAGCTGCTGAAACAGCAGACCGATTGCCATGGGCACTGAAAAGCGGATCATGTGCAGCCAGATATTCCCCTCTGTCATGTCTGAGTCCATTCGGGCCATCGAGCCGCCCCCCTTCTGTTTCTGTCTCAAAAAATCATTATCCACACCCGCGCCGATTGTGCAAGCCTGAATCCGGATTTCCTCCGGGCGGACCCTGCTGATCGCGCGAAAAAAGCCTCTTCCCGTTTTTGGGGAAAAGGCTTTCTGCTCATAAATGGTATCTGCGCGCTTATCCGAGCTTTGCGGAAAAATCCGCCAGTACCTCGGAAATCCGGATCTGCTGCGGACACACCCGCTCACAGCTTCTGCACTTCAGACAGGCCTGAGGCTTCTTGTCGTCCGGCAGCGCGCTGAGCGCCATTGGCGCGATGAACCCGCCGCCGGTATAGACATGCTCATTGTACAGCGACAGAAGATGCGGGATATCCAGGCCCTGGGGGCAGTGGCTCACGCAGTAATGGCAGGCCGTGCAGGGAACCGTGTTCTTCGAGAGCATCCGTCTGGCGGTATCCATGAGCACGCCCATTTCCGTCTCATTCAGCTTCCGCTCGTCTTCAAAGGTTTTCAGGTTCTTTTCCAGCTGCTCCTCCGTGGACATGCCCGAAAGAATCACGGTCACGGACGGAACGCTCTGCAGAAAACGGAAGGCCCAGGCCGGAATCTCCTCATCCGGACGCAGCGCCTGAAGCGCTTTCTCGTCCTCCGGAGCCAGACGTGCCAGCTTTCCGCCGCGCAGCGGTTCCATGACCCATACCGGGATATTCCACTGATTGAGAAGCTCCACCTTTTCCTTCCCGCCCTGGAAGGTCCAGTCCAGATAATTCAGCTGCAGCTGGCAGAACTCCATATCCTTCCCGTAGGCTTCCAGAAAACGCCTGAGCACAGGCATGTTCCCATGGCAGGAAAAGCCGAGATGCCGGATGCGTCCGTTGCGTTTCTGCTCCATGAGATAGCTGTAGATGCCGTACTTCTCATCGTCCAGATAGGCATCAATATTCATCTCGCAGACATTGTGGAACAGGTAAAAATCGAAATGGTCCACCTGCAGCTTTTCCAGCTGCCGGTTGAAGATCTCCTCCACGTGCGCCCAGTTGGAGGCATCATAGCCCGGGAACTTGGTGGCCAGATAGAAGCTGTCCCTTGGATACTTCGCCAGGGCTCTTCCCATCACAAGCTCGGAATTCTCCCCATGATAGCCCCAGGCCGTATCATAGTAATTGATCCCGCCCTGCATTGCCGTGTCCACCATACGGACGGCAGTTTCCTCATCAATACGGCTGTCATCCCCGTCCACGACCGGAAGACGCATGGCCCCGAATCCCAGTGCTGAAAGCTTCATTCCCTGAAAATCTCTGTAAATCATCTTCTGCCTCCTGTATGCTGCAGTCCCTGTCCGTGGGCACCGCTGGCGTTTCCGAATCATTCCGGCATCTGTATTGTATGTCACGCCCGTTTTTCCTGCAAATGGTTATTGTTTATATCGTGATATTCCTTTTATGCATAATACAGCATCAGAAAAGCATCCTGCCGCCAAGACAGGATGCTGAGTGATTGTTTTTCCATCCGAAGAACCGGCACGGTCAATTAGCAGGCGCATTCAGCAGCTGCTCCACCAGTTCCCGCTTCTCATACAGGACGCATCCGCCCGCATGATCCTCCAGCAGATGTCCGCCTTCCCGGAGCGCCATGAACAGTCTGGAATGCATGGCTTCCCTCAGGGATGTATCCCGGACATTGATGTCCGAATAGGGGGAGAAGGGACAGGGCTCCGCGCCGCCGTGGCTGTTGATATGGAAGAATCCGCGTCCCGCCGCCACGCAGCCGCCGGAACTCTTTTCATCACCGGGGAAGGAAACATACACCATTTCCAGGCTTTCCTTCCGGAGGCGCTGGATCTCCTTCTGCAGATATGCCCGCTCTTCCTCACCGGGTGCCAGATGACTGCTTTCCTCCGTGACCGGCACGAACTCCACAAAGATCACAGCCTTGCAGCCGCGGTCAGAGAGACTCTTCAGGAAAGCTTCCGAGGAAACCTCGCGGATGTTTTCCGTGGTCACGGTGACGGAAGCGCCGAAAATCAGGCCTCTGCGGTGCAGTTCATCCATGTTGGCAATAAGCCGGTCATAGATGCCATTTCCGCGCCGCGCATCCGTGATCTCCCGGCCGCCCTCAACGCTCATGATGGGAATCAGGTTCCGGCATCTGTCAAACAGCTCGAAATACTTGTCATCCATGAACGTGCCGTTTGTGAACACGGGGAAAAGGATGGACGGCTTTTTCCCGGCTGCCTCAATGATGTCACGGCGCAGCATGGGCTCGCCGCCTGCCAGAAGAATGAAGCTGATGCCCAGTTCGTCTGCCTCATCAAAGATGCGCAGCCATTCCGCGTCCGTGAGCTGGCGTACCGGCGCCGCGTCCACCGTGGCATGATTGCATCTGGAATAGCATCCGGCGCAGTGGAGATTGCACTGACTGGTAATGCTGGCAATCAGGAACGGAGGAATATGCTCCCCGGCATCCTCCGCCTTTCTGCGCTTGCGGGAAGCAGCGCGGCTGGCCGCGGCAAACTTCACCATAAAAGCGCTTTCCCGGGGGTTTTTCAGCGTGGCCCGCATGGCATCGGATACCACCCGCTCCACGCCGTGGGTCATATATTCCTGAATGTCAAAACCCTTGTTCTGTTCGCTCATGTCCGTCCTCACAGCAGCGCTTTCACACAGTTCTCCACTTCAGCCATGTCTGCTGTCGGTTCAAAGCGGGCAACCACGTTGCCTTCCCGGTCAATCACAAACTTGGTGAAATTCCACTTGATGTCCGGCTTCTTGGCCCAGTCCGGGTCCGCGGCGGCAAACATCTTCTCCAGCAGTTCCTTGTACTGATGCTCACCGAAACCCTCAAAGCCCTTCTGGGACTTCAGATAGGTATACAGGGGCAGCTCATTGGCTCCGTTCACGTCCGCCTTCTTCATCTGCGGGAAGGTGGTATTGAAGTGCATGGTGCAGAACTCATGGATTTCCTCATCCGTTCCGGGGGCCTGCGCGCCAAACTGGTTGCAGGGAATGTCCAGGATTTCCAGACCCTGGTCATGATAGTCCCGGTACATCTGCTCAATGGGCGCGTACTGGGGCGTGAATCCGCATCCGGTGGCAGTATTGACCACAAGGATTACCTTGCCCTTGTAATCGCTCAGGTTCAGCTGTTCGCCCTTGCCCGTGGTAATGGTGTAATCATAAATCATGCTGTTTTCCTCCTGCTCGTTATTTCTGCCTCACGGACACGCTTCTGCCCGTCAGCCCCTGCGCCCGCATGCCGATCATGAATCAGCATTTACAACGGATTCCTGATCTGAAAGGATTGTAATCAAAACAGAATTCCCCTGTCAATAAGTGAGATTTCCCGTTGCAGAGAAGAAATACCTGAGTGCTGTCCCGCTATCAGAAGAAAGGCCAGTGACTCAGCAGGAATCCCGGCACCACCACCAGCAGGAAAAAGGCCCAGCTGATCAGCGTGAACACCCGGATAAA
>CACYNZ010000024.1 GCA_902775835.1 uncultured Eubacteriales bacterium
GCGATGCCTTGGGGGAGTAAAACGCATTCACAGGAGAATTGACATGTCGGTCACTATTCGGGACGTGGCAGAGAAGGCCGGCGTTTCTGTCACGACAGTTTCCCGCACATTGAACAATCGCGGCTATATTTCTCAGAAGACCCGGAATAAAATCTCCGCAGCGATACAGGAACTCAATTATTCCCCCAATCAGCTGGCCCGCAGCCTGTTCAACGCCAGGACACAGACGATCGGGCTGGTTGTTCCCAGTATTTGTCATCCTTTTTTTTCACAGGTGACCCAGCTGCTGGAGCAACGGCTTTATCATCTGGGGTATCATATTTTAATGTGCACCACGGAAGGAAATCCGGGTCAGGAAAGCCATATTTTCGATATTCTGAGGCAGAGCCGCGTCGACGGAATCATTATCGGCAGCCCCTGCCTTTCCGATCAGAAATATGCCAACATCGGTATTCCCATCGTTTCCTTTGATACCCATATGCTGGGAGCGAGCGTTTCCGTTGCTGCCAATCATGATCTGGGCGGACGCATAGCCGCACGGGCCCTGCTGGCCGGCGGATGCAGGAGGGTGCTGCAGATCGTGGGCGATCTTACCGCAAAGACCGATGCCGCAAAGCGTCATCAGACCTTTATGGAAGAAATGATGACTGCCGGATGTGAGTGCATCTCCCTTCCCGCAGCCAATAATTTCACAAACCTGCGTTCATACCGTGCCCTTGTGGAACGGGCATTCGATCAGTATCCGGATATTGACGGATATTTTGCCACAGACCTGACTGCGGCAGAAATCATTCATTGCGCTGCCCGCCGCGGTTTCTCCATACCGGAAGACCTGCAGGTCATCGGTTACGATGGAACAGATGCTGTGGCTGTCATGTGCCCCCAGCTCACCGTGATCCGCCAGCCTTACGAAGAGCTGGCCAAAAAGGTCGTGGACAGCATGATGGCCCTGCTTGCCGGAAAAACACCGGAAAGCAATATAGTCCTGGACAGTCTCACACTGGTTCCCGGAACCACTACCCGCTCATGCCCATGATTTCTCATTCTTGTGCGGAGCTGTCAATACGAAAGGAGTGATCATATGCTCCAGCCCTCATCCATGCTCAGTTCCCTCCCGTTTCTCCGTTCCGGCCGTTCCTGCTCCATCAATGCAGAGAACAGAAACGGCGAAAAAGGCGGTGCCTGCCACGCCGACAGTCCCCTGGGACATTCCCGCAAAGGCTCTCCATGCATTGACCGCATCCCCTCCGGAGCCACCGAAACCCTGATGGATATCGATGGCTGCGGAGTCATTCAGCACATCTGGGTCACGGTCACCGACGAAACCGAAAAGGGACACTTTGTTCTGCGGGACCTGGTACTGCGCATGTACTGGGATCATGAGGAAACTCCTTCCGTGGAAGTGCCGCTGGGTGATTTCTTTCTCAACGGGTTTGCCCGGAGTTACGAAGTCTGTTCCATCCCCATGGCAGTCAATCCCCGCCGCGGCATGAACTGCTATCTGCCCATGCCCTTCTCGTCCCATGCCCGGATCACCGTGGAAAACCAGCATCCGGGAGATATCTGCGGCTTTTTCTTTCAGATTGACTTTGTGCACCTGGACACACCGCTTTCCGACGCCGGAACCCTGCATGCCCAGTGGCGGCGTCAGAAGCTGACCCGGCTCCAGGAGGATTATGTGATTCTCGACGGCGTACACGGCCGCGGGCACTATGTCGGCACTCACCTGATGATCCAGTCTCTGGAAAGATACTGGTGGGGTGAGGGCGAAGTCAAGTTTTACGTGGACGGTGACCAGGATTATCCAAGCCAGTGCTCCACCGGCCTGGAGGATTATTTCGGCGGGGCATGGTCCTTCGGCGGATATCAGAATGAAAAGGGACATATGCAGGAAAAAAACTACTGCACCCCGTTTCTTGGATATCCCTTCTACTCCTGCGAAGACACATTCCATGCCGAGTACTTTCAGCGTGACATCCCGCCCATGCGCAGTTTCTATCGCTGGCATATGCCCGACCCTGTCCTGTTTACAGACGACCTGAAGGTTACTGTACAGCAGATCGGTTCCGGCCCCCGCGGCCCGCACGGCCTTTTTGAGCGGCAGGATGATTATTCCAGTGTCGCATACTGGTATCAGAGTGAACCTCACGGATGCTTTCCTCTGCTTCCATGCCCTGAAGACCGCTGGCCCAGATAAGGAAGATATGTGAAAGGAGACACCCCCATGGCAAGATTTGAATGTAACTTCTACTCGTACACACTCCGCCACGGCGTGGACATTACCGTCACCATTCCATCATTTTCCCCATGCGACCATCTTCCCGATGTCCGGCCGACGCACCGACCGGAAGCCAAATTTCCGGTTCTCTACCTGCTTCACGGGCACGGAAATGATTACCTGTGCTGGCTGCGCTATACTTCCGTGGAACGCCTTGCGGAAGAGCAGCGTATCGCACTGGTCACCTTCAACTCAGAAAACAAGGCATACAATAATATGCCCGGAGGAGATCTCTACTATGATTTCCTCAATGAAGAACTGCCTGATTTTGTCAGCAGCCATTTTCCCATCTCTCCCCGGCGGGAAGACACCTATATCGCCGGCCTTTCCATGGGCGGATACGGAACCCTTGCCCATGCTTTGACCAACCCGCTCCGGTACTGTGCTTTCGGGGCCATGTCTCCCGGTGTGGTTGCCCGGGAAGACCGGAAAAAACAGATATCACCTGGTTCCGGCTCTGTCAGCGATCTTTTCCGGCGTTCCATTGAACCTTTCCATGAGCTGAAAAAACGGCTGCAGGAAGGTGCCGATTTACCCAAGGGCTATATCTGCTGCGGACGGCAGGATTTTCTGTACCAGCGGGTTGAGGACTTTGTCCAGGACGCCCTTGCCCTTGGAGCAGATTTCACCTGGCATCCCGTGGATGGTTATGAACACGAATGGCGCTACTGGGATATGGAAATCGGACAATTCCTGAAATGGATTCCGCGCACGGATTATTATGCGGACAAGCCGCACAAGGTATAAACCGGTTTCTCCAAAGCAAGCAAAAGGCTGTGAAGATTGTTTCACAGCCTTTTTAATGATTGAAGCAAAATCCGATTTCATTCTGCGGAGCCGGGATGGACGGTTTTGGATGCCTGAAGACCGTCCAGAGCCTGCGCATAAACATCATGGGTCCGCACATCAAACAGAACCCATTCCAACGTCAGGAAGCCCTGCGCTTTGAGGTGGAAACCGCCACCTTTGCATATGAGCAGTACCGCGACTCTCTGGGAGAAACCGACTCCGCGACGATCGCCGCCAAGCAGAACATGGAACGGTATCAGGAGGAGTACCAGGAGACCACAGCCGAAGTCACGAAGCTGGAATGTCAGGTGAAGGCCCTGCAGAAAACCATGCAGAACAGCGCTGACACGGTTTCCAAGGCTACGACTGATCTGAATAACGCAAAAGCTGGAGTTCGGGAGACTGAAGCGGAGATCCGCAGGCTTACGGAACAGCTCTACAGGATGCAGTCCGCATGGACGCAGGCCGGTGAAGCGCTGACGGCTATCGGTAAGAAATCTGCTCCGTCCTCTGCCGATTCCGCTTCGTCAGTCCCCGCCGCAGGGTTAGTCGCTCGCTGGTTCGCTGCAGGCCCCGTATATAAAAAACCTGAATCGCAATTCTTTGCGGTTCAGGCGGTTTCAGCATTTCGTTAATCGCTCCTGGTATATGAGGCTAATTGTATCAGTTGCCTTTTTTATACTTTTTTTCCAGATACTGTTTAATTTTCTCTATTTCTTCCGGCGTAAGATTCTTGTATTTCTCCATCAATTCCTGAACAAGTTTTTCGTATTCCCCATTTTCCTGATCCTCCAGAGCGCCGCCTGTAATTTTCTTCAATACTTCCAGGTCCAGTTCCTGCGTTTTGAATTCATTCATCTTGCTTTTCCTCCTGTTGCTTTCAAGAATTCAGATTGTTTCATTAGTTTATACGCAGCAAAGCCCTTATATGGCAGCAGTCAATATTAAAGTTATTCGGTGTTTCAAAAAAAACGCAATGTAGAAGAAGGTGAACTTCAATGGCTGAAACCCTGTGCGAACTGGTAGTCGCGCTGTCGCTGGACTCCAGCAATTTCTCGCGCAATATGCGTACTATTAATGCGCAGATCAAGGAAGCCGAGTCCACCTTCCGTCTTGCTAGCGCTGGCGTGGAGAATTTCGAGAAAACGATCGCCGGAACCGAAGCGAAGCTCTCCATGCTGGGAAACAAGCTGAACCAGCAGAACCGGGCTGTAGAACAGTACAGCCGGGCTCTCGTTGCCGCCAACGATAAGCTAAAGGAGAACTATACCCGGCATCAGGATTATTCCCAGCGGCTAGAACAGGCTAAAGAAACGATCATTGGTCAAAAGCTCAAAGCGAAGATGAAACTTTGAATAAAGCTCATCCTGCCACTGTTCGCACAGGTTACCAGGCGCGACAATCAGACACCGCTTCAGATCACCGCGAATGATCAGTTCTTTCAATAGCAAGCCTGTCATGATTGTTTTGCCAGCACCGGGGTCATCTGCCAGCACATAGCGAAGCGGCAGACGCGGCAGCATTTCTTCATAAACTGCACTGATCTGGTGCGGAAGTGGATCAATAGAAGAAGTGTGCACGGCAATATATGGATCAAAAAGATGGGCGAGCTGAATACGATACGCCTCAGATACCAGGCGCATCTTATCACCGCCCACATCAAAGCTCCAAGGGAGACTCCTTTGTACAACTTCCAATAACTCTTCGTCTTCGCGAAAAACAACGCGTTCTCCGGTCTGCCCTCGATTGGTTTTATAGAACACATCAAGGCAGGCTGTTCCATGCCACTTGGTCGTAACAACAGTAACCGGCTCATGAGGAACGATTCCCATTACGATGCTGCCCTCAGTAATATCCTCAAGCCTCATTTTGGGGCTGCCTCCTCATTTATAATCGCCTTATTCTGCTCAAATAAAAAATCGACATCATTTTTCTCAAAAAACGACCTTATAGCATCCAGAATAATAGGCGTAGGCATGTGTCTTCCATTTTCATAGCGGTTAATGGTAGAAAAACTGACATGCAGGGCTTTCCCCAATTCCGCCTGGGTAAGTCCCATTTGCTCTCGCGCAGTTTTCAACGCAGCTGCACACCTCTTGGCTTATCATAGCACCTGCTATAAATGATGTACAGTACTTCCGTCTCCTCATTCTGCTTTTTGTCTTCCTATTATAATGTGCCGGAGTATAGTGTTTCCCAAGATCCGGTTTCCCTTAGATGTGGCCAGTAACCAATCATCGGCAAGGTTGCTTCTCTGCCCCGCAGCCGGGCGGGGAACAGACTGAAAAACAGAAGACTGGTTTCCACGAAAGCTGCTGAGATCCGCGGAAAAAAGAAAATTCGATATCCGCCCTGTTATCTTTTACAGGATCCTTGATATCGAGTCTTAGGCTCAGCGAGCGCTGAATGGATTCAAGAATTTGCGGGATCAGGCAACGTCAGGTGCATTCAGAAACGCATGGTACAGTTCCTTGATCTTGGCCCGTTCCTCCGGAGTGCAGACCTTTTTTACCTCACGGATACCATGGACGTTGTATTTCGCAAAGAGGGTGTTCAGGTAATCCGCATACACATCAAAGGCTTCACTGGAGTCAAAGCCGCCGCCAACCTGTTCCAGTTCTTCAATTCCCAGTTCCATCATTTCGTTCACGTTCATCATTGTATTTACTCCTTTTCCGCCTCCTGGGCGCTGTTTTTTTCTTTCTTCGGGAGCTTTATCGCTCCCTGCAGTGATATATACACAGAGGAAGACAGCGGTGGCAGCTGCAGATCAAAAAACAGAACCGGATGTATTTGCCGGTTCTGTCTCTGTTTCTTTTGTACGATCTTCAGTTGCTGATGCTTTCTCCGGTCAGCGATTTCCAGAAAGCGCGGATGGTCTCCTGGTTCGCCACCCCGTAATTGGGATCATTCTTTTTGGCTTCCTCCATATCCCGAAGAAAATGCACGCACAGATGGCCATTGAAGTCATTTTCCTTTACCGACCCGGACATGTGCGGCATGTCATGGGTGGACGCCACGGTCCAGGTACCGCTGGGCAGGCGTACATAGACGGCCTTCTGATTCCAGGTTTTCACCCCGCCGAAGGCCTTGATCATCTGCTGCGTATCCGTACTGGTGGCAGGCTCCGCGTCCGCATGCCTGCCCAGGGAATACAGCTTCAGTGTCCAGCTGATGCCCGTCTTCGGGTCAACAACCAGAATAGTCTGTCCGGACCTCAATGTGGGCTTGATATCATTGAACCAGTGCAGAAGCCGGACCTGACCCACCGAAGGCGCATTCACGCTTGTCACTGGAGAGCCTGCCGAAGAACCTGATGTCTGCACGCTTTCATTGCTTCCGCTTCCGGCCGCTGCGGCAGACGCGCTGTAGAGCCTGGTCAGGGTCTTTTTCCCGGCCGTCCCGTCCTGGGAAAGTCCGCTGCGCTTCTGGAACTGTTTCACCGCGTTACGGGTCTCTGAGTCATAGGTGCCGGTAACGCTCACACTGTAGCCCAGTGCTTTCAGGCGCTTCTGCAGCTGGGTCACGGCACTGCCGGACGATCCGGATCTCAGGGTTGACGTACTCGCCGCCTGATTCAGCGCGCTCAATGTCTGATCCCCGGCCACGCCGTCCGTACTCAGTCCCATGGCGTTCTGGAAGGCACGGACTGCCGCCGTTGTCTGATCCCCGGTCACGCCGTCCACGCTGCCCGAATAATAGCCCAGGTTCTTCAGTTTCTGCTGCAGCTGGCGCACGGAGCTGTCCGTATTGTCCACCGTCACAGACACAGCCGCAGCAGCAGCCGTGGTGGATGCGTTCAGAGCGCTTTCCAGCTTTTTCAGCGTCGCCTTCCCGGCCACACCGTCGGCTTTCAGGCCCTGCGCCCTCTGGAAATTTTCCACAGCCTTCCGGGTATTCGAGCCGTACTTGCCGTCGCTTCCGCAGGCATATCCCGCCTGACCCAGCGCCTTCTGAAGCTCCCGGACCCGGCTGCCGCTGTCGCCGTAGCGCACCGTTGCGTAGCTGGAAAACAATCCAGCCTGTGAGGACGCCGTGGTCTGGGCTGCCGTGGTCTGGGAACCTGTCTGCGAACCTGTCTGGGCACTGCCCGAGGAAGAGCCGCTCTTCCCGGCTGCCTGTTCATAGATCAGTGTCAGGGTGCCGGTACCGGCCATCCCGTCCACGCTCAGGTGATTCCGTCTCTGGAATTTCCGGACCGCGTTCTCCGTATAGGCTCCAAAATGTCCGTCCACGGTCCCGATACTGTATCCAAGGTCCTTCAGCGCCTGCTGCAGCTTCCGGACCTCCTCGCCCTCATCTCCATAACACAGACTGCCGTTGGCAGTTTTGGCCAGGCCCCGGCCCGCCGGAAGGAACAGAAACATCAGAACGCACAGAAGCAGAAAAAATCTCCGCATTCCGTCCACTCCTCTCTTACCGGAAAAGTATAGGCGGAAAACGAAGATTTGTAAACAAATTGATTGTATTTTGTTACAGTTTGATAACATCTGTCAGTTCTGCCGGATCATGCAACAGAAACCTGGCGCCGTTTTCCCGGAGCTCCGGTTCATCCCGGAATCCCCACAGAACACCGCAGGCCTGCATGCCTGCCCGGACGGCACACTGCATGTCCACACCGCTGTCACCGGCATACAGCATCTCTGCCGGCTCCACATCCAGCTTCTGTGCCAGCTGAAGCGCTCCCGCGGGATCCGGCTTGATGGGGATTCCACTGATCTGTCCCTGCACCGCGTCAAACAGGTCTCCGCCAAAGAAATGCCGGACGATATGCTGCGTATCCGGATCAGGCTTATTGGAAAACACGCACAGTTTCACGCCCTGCCGCTTCAGGTCCCGGAGCATGTTCTCAATCCCGGGATACGGCGCCGTCCTGTCCAGGGAATGGGCGGCATAGTTTGCCATATAGGTTTTCCGGACCTTTTCCTCCAGATCCGTCCGCTCCCCGATGACGCGGCTGGTCAGCACATACACGCCGCTGCCCACGAAATACCGGTAGTCCTTTTCTGGATACTCCCGCAGACCATGCTCGCGCAGGGCCAGGTTCATGGCCCAGGCGATATCCGCCAGGGAATTGATCAGCGTTCCGTCCAGATCAAATAAAGCTGCTTTCATCACAATACTCCTGCTCCGCACAGAAAAACAGCTGTCATGATGACAGCTGTATCAAATCAGGCGTTCTTGGCCAGTTCCACCAGCTTGGCGAATCCGGCGGCATCATTCACAGCCAGGTCAGCCAGCATCTTGCGGTTCATTTCGATGTTCTGCTTCTTCAGGCCGTTGATGAACGTGGAATAGCTCATTCCGTTCATACGGGCTGCAGCATTGATACGGGTGATCCACAGACGGCGGAAGTCGCGCTTACGCAGTTTGCGTCCTTTATATGCATAGCGAAGGGACCGACGGACCTGTTCAGTCGCGGAACGGTACTGCTTGGATTTTGCTCCCCAGTAACCCTTAGCCAGCTTCATCACCTTACGGCGTTTTTTCTGAGCATTTACTGCTCTCTTAATACGTGCCATGAGATATTTCCTCCTTGCCAGCCAAAGGGCTTATTTGTAGGGCAACAGCTTATGGATAGTCTTTGCTTCTTCCTTGTTATCCACAACACCGTCATTGCGAAGGTGACGGGTGCGCTTGGTGGTCTTCAGACGAACCTGATGGTTCGCGTTCATCTGCTTATGCTTAACGATACCAGACTTGGTAAAAGAGAAGCGCTTGGCAGCACCACGATGCGATTTCTGCTTAGGCATAGGGGTGGTCCTCCTTCCTTTCCAACCACTCGTGCACAGACACGAGCTGCTTACGGTTTATTCCTGCGCTTCTTTCGAAGCGTTCTTCTCCCGGGCAGCCTTTTTCTCCGCGAAGGAGGCCTTGGCAGCCTTGGGAGCCAGGATCATGATCATGTGCCGTCCATCCATGATCGGACGGCGTTCCACAACGCTGACATCCTTGCACCGCTCTGCAAAGTTCTGCATGACCTGGGTGCCGATCTCGCTGTGGGTAATCTGGCGGCCACGGAACCGGATGGACACCTTCACCTTGTCGCCATCTTCCAGGAAACGAATGGCCTGCTTTGCCTTGGTCAGGATATCGTTCTCCTCAATGGTGGCAGACAGCTGAACTTCCTTGATGTCCACGACCCGCTGATTTTTCCGATTTTCGCGTTCCCGTCTTGACTGCTCATAACGGTACTTGTCATAGTCCAGCAGTTTGCAGACCGGCGGCTTGGCTGTAGGCTGGATCTTGGCCAGATCATAGCCGCGCTCTTCCGCCAGCTCCAGTGCCTTCTGCGTCAGCATGACACCCAGCTGCTCACCGTTCTCGTCAATCACACGGACTTCTCTGTCGCGAATCTCCTCGTTGATCATCAGATCGAAAGCGATACCCATGCACCTCCCAAATTCAAATCCGCAAAAAAATGCGGCGGGACTCGACCCGCCGCATATATCATGCAACAACAGATTCCTTGATAAGAATCGTGCCATAAACCCGGCGGCGTGAGCCACACAAGGTGAGGGGCGGGCAAGCCACTTCTTCAAACGGTGGAATGTTATCACAGCCCGGAGGGCTTGTCAAGCACCCATTGGGCAGAAAATCCATTATTTCTGATGCAGGTTCAGAAGACCGTCCACAATCTCGAGGGACTGGGTCAGCCGCTGGGTATAGTCGCCGCCCACAATGCGGACCTTCTCCCCGAACCCGAACTCCTGGTACATGTCCAGAAGACGGTGATTCAGGCTTTCCCGGCGCGCCTGGTCCCCGTTGAGGCGCATGCCGTCGCTGACCCATTTCACGTCCGGGGTCAGGTAGATCAGCACATCATAGCGGTTGGCGTTGATGAAGGCCTCCACCATGTGATTGCGGTGATGCATGTACAGCTCGCTGTAATAATTGGTGACCACCGCGTCCGTGTCAAAGAAGCAGACCTTGTTGGCAGTACGCAGGGCTCGGTAGTCCTGTTCCGCCTGCAGATAGGCCATGCGGTTGAAGTCCTCATCCGTATAGATGGTCTCATCCCCGCCGAGGAACTGATTCGCGTAATACCGGCCCACTTCCTCGGACCAGGAGGTGTTGTAGAGCTTTGCCAGGCACTTGGTCAGCGTGGTCTTTCCGCAGGATTCCGTGCCCGCGATCAGCACTTTCTTGGCAAAGAAGGGACGCGCCGGACCGAGAATATAATGCCACTGGTTCAGAATATCCGTGCGGATTTCCGTGGCGGAAATCGGATACCGGCTTCTGGAGGGATCGAACAGCTCAATGGCCGCCTCCGGGAAATAGCTGCGCAGCGGCTGGTCATACTCTTCGTCGCCCACAAAGAAGGCGTCAATGCCCTCGGGCACCACTTCGCGCATGCGATTTGCCCACGCAATCCAGCCGTACGGATACTCCGGGATGTCGGTTTCGTCCAGAACTCGCACTTCTATATGCGACATATCCTGAACCTGCTGGGCAAGCCACTGCTTGCGCAGCTGATAGGTAATGACGGGCAGGCCCGCCTCACGGCAGATCTTTTCCGTCTGAATACGGTTGTCGGAAATGATAACCACCAGTTTTTCGCACTGAGTGGACGCGCGGATGATCTGATAGAGATGTCCGCGGTGCGGGGGGCAGAAACGTCCGAAATATACGCCAGTCTGATACATGCCTGTGCTCCCGTCCTTTCAGGTTTACCACTGAACCGCAAAGGGTTCCGAATACGTCTGATACATCTGTCCATTGATATAGCCGCGGACCCGGAAGCGGTACGTGCCTTCCGCAGCCGGACTCCCGTCGGCAAAGCAGCCGTTCCAGGAAAGCGTGCTGGCCGTTTCCGGGGTCTGCTGCGGCCTCGAGATGCGCCGTGAGCAGATTCGGCCCTGCACATTTCCGTCCAGGTCCTCCAGGACCACGTCATACTCCATGGGGGATTCGTGAAAGATCACCATGCCGATTTCCTGGCCTTCGCCAAGGCGGACATCCGCGTCCACCCGCAGGCGCATATGCGGGTCTCCCTGCGCGGGCGGCACACAGATCACCTTGGACGCCGCAATGCTGAGCTGGTTTTCCCGGCTCACCACCATCTGAAACAGTACATATCCGCCCTCCGGACTGTCGGACGACAGCTGTATGCTGCGCTCCTTGAAGCCGGGCATCAGATAGCCCGCGGCATCGCCAAAGGCGCCGTACATTTCACTGGTGTCATACATGATCCGGGCATTGGCAAAGTCCCAGTGTCCGCCCTGCTGCTCCACAATCTGGTACGCCAGGCGGATGGTCTGGTACACGGTGAAGGAAAAGGAAATCTCCGGATGATCACCGGACAGAAGGCTTTCCTCAAACGCGATATTGCCCACGGGCACGGTGAGGTCCCTGCCGGGATCCGGCACATAGGTGAAAACCGGTTCGTCATCCTCTTCCGGATAGGTATAGACCGTGGACGCCCCGTGCATCTCCAGCATATACTGCTTGATCTCCGACAGGGTCACGCTGCCGTCACGGTTCCGGTCCGCCGCATGCCCGGTACTTTCCGAAAGCCCCAGGGCCATGGCGCTGGAAAAATATCCGCCTCCGGAAATCCGGACATCGCCCGCGTTCTGTCCGGACCAGAACCAGCTGTCCTCACAGGCGCCGGAAGAGCAGATGATCCTGTAGTCACCGCCCTCAAACAGATGACGGAACGAGGTGAGCTCGCCCTTCCCGATCATGGCCCCCGAATGGCAGGCGTCCACGATCAGGATTTTTCTGCCCGGCACCGTTTCCAGGCAGTCAAACAGCTGCCGCGCCGTGATGCCGCCCTCTTCCCGGCCGTCGGAAAGAAGCAGCGTCATGCTTGCGTTCGGCTCCGCTTCCTCCCAAAGTCCATGGGTGCTGATATAGAAATAGGAAGTATCGCCTTCCTGGGCATCCTGAAAGGCTTCCAGGATCAGGCTTTTCAGTGCATCAGAGCCCGGGATTCCGTCCGGTGCGGATATTATCCTGGCCGGCTGCACGCTTCCCGCGCTCAGAACCGCCTCCATCTGTTCCACATTGTTCCGGGATGATGGTGCTGTGTCCTCCTGAGTCAGAAAATGATCACATCCCACCAGCAGCATTCTGCTGATTCCCTCGCCGAAGGCTCCGGCGGGCATAAGAAACATCCACAGACACAGCAGCCCCGTAAACAGGATCGGCCGCCATGGTTTCATAGCCCACCTCCGTTCTCATCCTTTTCAGGCTTTTGTGATTTCCCTCCGTACAGCGTTCAGCGCGTGCTTCATGGTGAGTGTGCGGATGCGCGCCCGATTGCCGGTCAGATGCAGCGGGAGCACATAGGTATGCTCCGCGGTGCTGATCCCCACAAACACGGTACCCACCGGAATTTCCTCCGTTCCGCCGCCGGGGCCGGCAAGGCCCGTGCAGCTCACGGCAATATCCGTACCCAGGTGCTTTCTTGCGCCTTCCGCCATGGCATAGGCCACCGGCTCGCTGACCACGTTGTACTGTTCAATCACGTCGGCAGGCACGTCCAGCAGCATGGTCTTGGCCACACTCTGATACGTGACAAACCCGCCCTTGACCACTTCCGAAGCCCCGGGCACCTCCACCAGCGTCGCGCTGATCAGACCGCCGGTCAGGCTTTCCGCCGTGGCAATCGTCCAGCCCTTCTGCTTCAGGGCTTCCACGCAGGCCACCGCCAGGCTGCCCTGGTCGTCGTCCCTTACCTCGTAGATCACATCGCCCAGCCGTCTTCTGACTTCCGCGATCAGCGGCTCAAGAATCTTTTCCGCTTCCTTTTCCGTCTTCGCGCTGGCCGTTGCCCTGAGCTGAACCTCGCCCAGAGAGCAGTACGGGCTCAGGGTCGGATTGGACTTGTTCTCCAGATCCTGAAGACGCATGTCCACTTCCGCTTCGCCCATTCCGAAAATCCGGATATACCGGCTCTTCAGCACATGCTCGGACTTTTCCATGAGGTACGGGGCAATCCTGTCGCGGAACATGGGCTCCAGCTCTTCCGGCGGCCCGGGCAGGTGAATAATGACATGCTCTTCATCCACGGGCACAATGGCGCCTGGAGCGGTACCGTTGTCATTGAGCACCAGAATGGTGCCTTCGGCAAACATGGCCTGGCTGACATTGTTCTGCGTCATGGTTTTGCGCAGCGCCCTGAAGCGTTCGCGGATCATTTCATCCGCTTCCGGATAAAACACCATGTTGCGTTCAATCACCTTCGCGGCCACCCGCTTGGTGATATCGTCCACCGTCGGCCCGAGACCGCCGCTGGTGATAATGATATTGGCCCGGGACAGTGCCAGGCGGTATGCATCCGCCAGACGGTCCGCGTTGTCACCCACTACCTGCTGCTGATGTGTGTCAATGCCCAGCCGGTTCAGTTCCCTGGAGAGAAACTGGGCATTCGTGTTCAGAACCTGCCCCATCAGCAGTTCCGTTCCCACACAGATAATTTCTGCCAGCATACATTACGTCCTTTCCGGTTAATCCTGCGAAGCATATCACACTTGTGTGAACATTCTATGAAAATCATTTCGATTTTCTGTTCTTTTGGAAAACAAAAAGGCAGAGGAAATCCTCTGCCGAATCGGCTGCTTAATTCTGATGTCTCCACTGACGGGAACGGTCGCCTGCGTTGAGAATCTTCTTGCGCATTCTCAGGGTCTTGGGCGTGATTTCCAGGAGCTCGTCGTCATCGATAAACTCCAGGCATTCCTCCAGGGACAGGGGATGCACGGAAACAAGGCGCAGCGCGTCTTCCGAAGCGGAAGCGTTGCGCATGTTGGTCACGTGCTTCTGCTTGCAGACATTGACCACCAGGTCGCCGGGACGCGCGTTCTGGCCCACGATCATGCCTTCATACACTTCAATGCCGGCCCCGATGAACAGTGTTCCGCGCTCCTGGGCATAGAACAGACCGTAGGAATTGCTGGTTCCGGTCTCATGCGCCACCAGAGCGCCGGCGCTTCTGTGGGGAATATCGCCGCGCACAGGCTCATAGCGCTCAAACACGGAAGACATGATGCCCTCACCGCGGGTATCCGTCATGAACTCACTGCGATAGCCGAACAGTCCTCTGGAGGGCACCAGGAACTCCAGACGCACACGGTCATACCCGGACATATGCTCCAGCACACCGCGCCGGCGTCCGATCTTTTCGATGACCGCACCGGCGGTTGCCTGGGGAGTATCCACCACCAGGCGCTCGATGGGCTCACACTTGACGCCGTCAATCTCGCGATAAATGACCTGGGGCTTGCTCACGGCAAACTCATAGCCCTGTCTGCGCATGTTCTCAATGAGAATGGACAGATGCAGCTCGCCGCGGCCGCAGACTTCAAACGCGTCCGTGCTGTCGGTCTCGTTCACGCGCAGGGAAACGTCCGTCTGCAGCTCGCGCATCAGGCGGGCTCTGAGATGACGGCTGGTGACATACTCGCCTTCGCGTCCGGCAAAGGGACTGTCATTGACCTGGAAGGTCATGGTCACCGTGGGCTCGCTGATCTTGACGAAGGGAAGGCCTTCCACGCACTGGGGATCACAGACGGTATCGCCGATGGAGATGTCATCATTGCCGCACAGTGCAACGATATCGCCCATGCTCACTTCCTTGGCGTTGGTGCGCTTGAGCCCGTCATACTGGAACAGGCCGGCCAGACGCCAGGGCTGGCTTGTGGCACCGGTCTCCACATTGGTATGCACCACCATCATGCCTTCAGAGAACTTGCCGCGGGTAATGCGGCCCACGCCGATACGGCCCACATACTCACTGTAATCGATGGTGGAAATCAGCACCTGCGCAGGGCCGTCCGGATCGCCTTCCGGCGCCGGAATGTAATGCAGGATGGCATCAAACAGCGGCTTCAGGTCCGTGCCGGGCGTATTCATGTCCAGTGTGGCTGTGCCCCTGCGGGCGGAAACGTAGAGAATCGGATTGTCCAGGGTATTCTCGTCCGCCTCCAGGTCGATGAGCAGGTCAAGGATTTCGCTGACCACTTCATCGCAGCGGGCATCCGGACGGTCAATCTTGTTGATGACAATCAGGACCTTCAGCTTCAGCTCCAGTGCCTTTTTCAGCACGAAACGGGTCTGGGGCATGGGACCTTCGAAACTGTCCACCAGCAGAAGAACGCCATCCACCATTTTCAGAACACGCTCCACCTCGCCGCCGAAATCGGCATGGCCGGGCGTATCAACAATATTGATCTTATGGCCCATATAATGAACCGCGGTGTTCTTGCTGAGAATGGTAATGCCGCGTTCTCTTTCAATATCGTTGGAGTCCATGACACGGTCCACGGTCTGCTGATTCTCACGGTACACGCCGCCCTGCTTCAGCATCTGGTCCACCAGTGTGGTCTTGCCATGGTCAACATGGGCTATAATGGCAATATTGCGGATATCTTCACGGATCATAATTTTCCTTCTTTCACCACTTGTCGTCTCAATACCGGCTGGCTGTATCAGTCAGTTCCAGTCCCTCATTGTTTTCACATGCCAGTCGGATGCTCCATTCGTTCTCGAACAGGAGCACATCACGGTCCCGGCTGTCCTTTGCTCTTCCGGAAGAGGAGGTCAGCTTGAGTTCTTCCACAGGCCTGGGCGTTTTCACAACCCACCGGACATAATGGAAGTCCTGGGGCTCCATGACAATCTCTGTCTGGTATTCCGTCAGCAGCCGGTGTTCCAGCACTTCAAACTGAAGCACACCCACCACGCCCACAAGGAATTCTTCCTTGCCGGTTTCCGTGCGCGTAAACGTCTGAATGGCACCCTCTTCTGCCAGCTGGATAATGCCCTTCAGGAACTGCTTTCTCTTCATGCTGTCCTTGGGCCGGATCCTGTTGAAATGCTCAGACGCGAATACGGGGATATCCTCATAATGCAGCTTCGGTCCGGAGGACAGGGTATCGCCCAGCTGATAAATGCCGGGATCGAACAGTCCGATGATATCGCCGGCCCAGGCTTCCGTGACCGCTTCATGTTCATCTGCCATGAACTGCTGCGGCTGCTTGAGCACGATGTTTTTCCCGGAACTGCTGTGCCAGACTTCCTTGCCCTTTTCATAGGCGCCGCTCACAATGCGCATAAAGGCAAGCCTGTCGCGATGGGCAGGATTCATGTTGGCCTGGATTTTAAAGATGAAACCGGAGAAGAAGGGTTCTTCCGGGGTAATCAAGCCCACATCGCTCTGCCGTGCCAGGGGCGGCGTGGTGTAATCCAGGAATCTTTCCAGGAACGGTTCCACTCCAAAGTTGGTGATGGCAGACCCAAAGAACATGGGCGTCAGCTCACCCTTGCGCACAGCTTCAAGATTGAATTCATCGCCTGCCACATCCAGCAGCTCAATCTCATCCTTCAGACGGTCAATATAACTGCTGTTCAGATGCTTGGACAGCTCCGGATCGTCCAGGGAGATATCCGTTTTTTCCACCATGGTCGCACCGTGGTCCCCGCCGGTATACAGTTCCACCATGCGGGTATCCCTGTGATACACGCCCTGGAAATCACCGTCCACACCGATGGGCCAGTTGATCGGAACAGAACGGATGCCGAGCACCTGTTCAATCTCCTCCATCAGGGAAAAAGGATCCTTGGCAGCACGGTCCATTTTGTTGACAAAGGTGAAGATCGGAATATTCCGCATTCTGCAGACCTTGAAGAGCTTGATGGTCTGAGCTTCCACGCCTTTGGCCGCGTCAATGAGCATGACCGCGGAGTCCGCTGCAACCAATACCCGGTAGGTATCCTCCGAGAAGTCCTGGTGACCAGGTGTATCCAGAATATTGATCCGGAATCCATCAAAGTCAAACTGCATGGCAGAGGACGTCACGGAAATGCCTCTCTGCTTTTCGATATCCATCCAGTCGGAGGTCGCATGCTTGTCACTTCTGCGGGCTTTGACGGATCCGGCGGAACGGATTGCGCCTCCGTAGAGCAGAAGTTTTTCCGTCAGTGTAGTCTTTCCGGCATCAGGGTGAGAAATGATGGCAAACGTTCTCCGTTTTTCCACCTGTTCATGCAGCATATCCCGGTATGCCTGGGTATCAGTCGCTGGAATCATGGAAATCCTCCGATTCATAGATTACAAGCAATGATTATAAACATTGCGCTTTTTCCTTGTCAATACAAAAACATAATGACAACAGGCTCTTTGCGCAAAAAAAGAAGCCATTCAGGCTTCTTGTATGTGGAATCCGGCAGCGACCTATCCTCCCGGGCCGTCTCCAGCCAAGTACTTTCGGCACTGAAGGGCTTAACTTCTGTGTTCGG
>CACYNZ010000025.1 GCA_902775835.1 uncultured Eubacteriales bacterium
GAAAACTTGAATCCAAGTTACGATGTAGCGCCGTATACCAGACCGGTACGTACGGTGCAACGGGAGGGGTGAGGGCTTTGCCCTCCCTCTACCCTATTGCGCGCTCTGCCTTGCGCATTGGATGGAGAGATCCTATAATGATGAAAGGGAGGTGGGTGCGTGGCGAGACGGAGTCAGGGATATGTGTTTTCCAGTACGTACTACCGGAAAAGAAAAAGTCCCATACCGAAGATTCTCCTGAGTCTGATTCTGTTGCTGGCAGCAGCCTTTTTTCTTCTGAATTATATTTCCACCCATGATCTGGAATATGTCCGGCAGAGCGTGACCATTCCCAATCTGCCGGAGGAGCTGGAAGGGTTTGCCATACTGCAGCTCAGTGACCTGCAGGGTGCGGAGGATGAGGGCATGGTGCGCAAGATTGCGTCCCTGACCTCCGGGAAAAGCTATTCCTGTGTGGTGTTCACCGGAGACATGGTGGGACGCGGAAGCACAGAGATGCTGGGAAAGATCGCCGCGCTGTTCCCTGAACAGACACCGAAGCTGCTGATCTGCGGGGATGAGGATCCCGCGTACCTGGATACGTCGCCGCACCGTTCCCTGTCCGCCTATGCGGACTGGGCCGAAAGCGTGCGCGGGTACGGGATCACGATCCTGGATGAGCCGTATCTGTTCACCCGTGGAAAGAACGGCCGGGCCAGGCTGTGGATTGTTCCCGAGGGACTCTACGGCATGGACCTGCAGGGCTATGAGCGCACCAGCCGGAACCAGGCGGCGCTGCAGAGCGAAGAGCAGAGCCCGGAAGCCGCGGCTCGGCGCCGGGTGTGGCAGTATGAGGCGGAGCGCATGCAGCGTGTACAGGCCGCGGTGGCGGACATGAAGGATACGGATATCCAGATCGTCCTGACCCATGTGCCCGTGACGGAGGATTATGCCAGGACCATGGAGGACTGGCATGGAAAGGATGAGATCTTTTCCCTGAGGCGTGTGTCCCTGATTCTCGCGGGACATTATGTGGCCGGACAGTGGCGGCTTCCGGGAAAAGGCGCCATTTACGTGCCGGAGCGCGGATATTTTCCCGGGGATGAGGGCCTGTGCGGGTTCAATTATCCCGGGGGCATCATGCAGTATATCAGCCCGGGCATGGGCACAAGCTCGATCTATCAGGGGATGTTCGGGCGGCTGTTCAATGCGCCGGTGATCACAAGCCTGGAACTGACAGGCAAGATGAGAAATTGACGTTTATTAAGGCAGGTCGCGCATGAGGAAACAGACAGGCAGATATGAAATGGACATGACAACGGGGCCGCTGATCCCGGAAATCCTGAAGTTCTCGGGACCGCTGGTGCTCACGGGCATTCTGCAGCTGCTCTATAACGCCGCGGATATCGTGGTGGTGGGGCGCTTTGCGGGTGCTGCGTCCCTGGCCGCGGTGGGCAGCACCGGGTCACTGATCAATCTGATCATCAATGTGTTCATGGGGCTGAGCGTGGGTGCCAGCGTCATGGTGGCAAAGCATTTCGGCGCCGGCAACAGGCAGGCGGTGGAAAACGGCGTGCATACGGCCATCACAGTGGCCATACTGGCAGGCATTCTGGTAGGGGTGTTCGGGTTTGTCATGGCCCGGCCGCTGCTCCGGCTCATGGACAGTCCCCCGGACGTGCTGGACCTGGCAAGCCTGTACATGCGGATCTTCTTCCTGGGCATGCCGGCCAATATGCTCTATAACTTCGGCGCTGCCATACTCAGGGCCGTGGGCGACACCCGGAGGCCGCTGTACTTCCTCTCCATCTCCGGACTGGTGAACGTGTTCCTGAACCTGTTTTTTGTCATCGTCTTCCACATGGACGTGGCGGGCGTGGCGCTGGCCACCATTATCTCGCAGATCATCAGCGCTGTGCTGGTCATCCTGTGCCTGATCCATTCCGATGGTCTGGTGCATCTGAACCTTCGGGCACTGCGCATTGAAAAGCGCGCGATGAAGGAGATTCTCAGGGTGGGTCTGCCGGCCGGATTCCAGGGCAGTCTGTTTTCCATCTCCAATGTGCTGATTCAGTCCTCCATCAATTCCTTCCAGTCCGTGGCCATGGCAGGCAATGCGGCTTCCTCCAATCTGGAAGGGTTCGTGTATACGGCCATGAACGCCATTCATCAGGCGGACATCACCTTTGCCAGCCAGAACTATGGTGCCGGCAAGGCCAGGCGCGTGAACCAGGTCATGTGGGCATGCCTTGCCACGGTCAGCGTGATCGGGCTTGCGCTGGGTTTCGGCGTGCTGGCACTGGGCACACCGCTTCTGTCCATCTATAACCAGGACCCGGAAGTGATCGCCTTTGGTCTGAAGCGGATGCGCATTATCCTGCCCACCTACTTCACCTGCGGCATGATGGACGTGATGGTGGGACAGATCCGGGGCATCGGGTATTCCATCATGCCCATGATCGTGAGCCTGACCGGCGCGTGCCTGTTCAGGATTGTGTGGATTCTTACGATCTTTGCGGTTCCGCAGTATCATACGCTGGAAGTGCTGTACCTGTCCTACCCGGCGTCCTGGGTGCTGACGTTCAGCATTCATATGATCTGCTATCTCCTGGTGCGCAAGAAGCGCCTGGGTATTCTGAAGGGAGAGAAATCATCATGACAGTGAAACAGGCATGGAAAGATGCGCGCTCGGCTCTGAAAGGGAAAGCCGGGGAACAGCTGGATTTTGTACTGGTGCAGGTGCTACTGCGGCTTCTGGTTCTGACGCCCTGCATGTTCCTGATGACCGGCCGGCTGAAGATCCTGGCCGTTCTCTCACCTGTGCTCTGGATTCTGGTGATCCCCGTCATACGGCGCAACAGCGCAGCTGCCCAGCAGAGATGCCTTGGAGGCGGTGAGCTGTTTTCCACTTCCCTGGTGGACCGCAGCGCATACGGGCAGAAGCTGGGCCAGGGTCTCAGGACCGGACTGTGTCTGCTGCTCTGGGCACTCCCCTTCATTGCCGCCACCCTGTTTATCTACCGTGTCATGTATGGAAATACGGTGGTGGGCCAGACGGACGTGTTCTCCGTGCTCATGACGCTCAGCGATCTTGGCGGAGGGGACATTGTGCGCGGAACCATCTATGCCATGTGCATGTATCTGGCCACGCTCCTGCCCTTTGTGTTCGGGCTCTCCTTCCATTCCGGCAATCGCCATGCCCGGGCTCTGAATGATGCCGGGCGGATCCGCGGGCACCGGGGACTGGTCATCCGGACTTGGTGGTCCGGCATTGCCCTGCTGCTGCCGTTCCTGCTGGTCTGCGGGTATTTCGGGATCGACTATGCCGGGAAACTGGTGGATGCCGTGAACAACATGGCAGCTTCCGGACTGCATCTTCCGTCCCTGGGCCGCCGGATCTATTATGTGCTGGGTGCCTTTGTGGTGTTTGTGCTGCCGGTGATCCCGCTGCGCTCCATGCTCACGGCGGCCTGCGTGCGCGGACTGAAGGAGGATCGGGATGCGGCTTGACCGTCTTCTGGTGACCCTTGGCGTGGGCAGCCGGAAAGAGGTCCAGACCATGATCCGGAAAGGCCGCGTGACCCTGAACGGCCGAGTCAATACCCGGCCGGAGAGCGACTGCGCGGAGCAGCCGGAGGTGGAACTGGACGGCAGAAGGCTGGATACGCGCCTGATGCGGCATGTGGTCATGAACAAGCCCGGGGATGTGCTCACGGCGGCCCGGGACCGGAAGCAGCAGACGGTCATGGACCTTCTGCCGCCGGAATATACGAGCCTGGAATGCATGCCGGTGGGCAGGCTGGACCGGGATACCACAGGCGTTCTGCTGTTCACCTGCGACGGGGAGATGGCGCACCGCCTGCTCTCGCCCAGGCATCATGTGGAGAAAGTGTACGTATCCCGTATCTCGGGACAGCTGACGGAGGCGGAAGCGGACCGGCTGCGCCTTGGCGTGGACCTGGGCGACTTTGTCTCGGCGCCTGCCCGGGTGGAAGTGCTCGAGCACGGGGAAAACGACCTGGTGCGCCTGACCATATCCGAGGGCAAGTTTCACCAGGTGAAGCGCATGTTTGAAAGCGTGGGGCACACTGTGCTCAGGCTGCACCGGGAGGCCTTCGGCCCGCTGAGGGCGGAGGACCTGGAGGAAGGCGCGTGGCGGGAACTGAGCGACGGGGAAATCAGGGCGCTCAGGGCATGCTGCGGGCTGGATTGAGAGGACAGAGTATGGATCAGTATTTTACCCGGGAGCCCTCCAGCGAGAGCCGTCCCGTGATCTGCGAGTTTGAGGACCGGGGCAGGAAGTATGTGTTTGAAACCGATGCCGGCGTGTTTTCCAGGGGCGAGGTGGACCAGGGCACGGAGATTCTTTTAAAGGCGCTGCCCGACCTTGACGGGGACATTCTCGACCTGGGCTGCGGCTGGGGCGTTGTGGGCACCTGCCTGAAAGGCAGGAATCCGGATGCGCGCATTGTGATGGTGGATGTGAACCTGCGCGCGCTGGAGCTGAGCCGGAAGAACCTGAGCCGCAATGGTGCCAGCGCCGAGGTGCTGGAGAGCGACGGGTTTGAAGGCATCCGGGACCGGACGTTTGATGCGGTGGTGACCAATCCACCCATCCGCGCCGGCAAGGAGAAGGTCTATGAAATGCTCGGGGACGCGGCACACTCGCTGAAGAGCGGAGGACAGCTGTTTGTGGTGATCCGCAAGCAGCAAGGCGCGGAAAGCTGCATGCGGTATCTGAAGACACTGTTTGATGAAGTGGAAAAGATTGACCGTTCAGCCGGATACTGGGTCCTGCAGGCCCGGGAAAGAAAACAGGAGGGATAAGCGGTGTTTGATCAGGAATTCTTTGATGCGGGACTGTACCGCAAGGGAACGAACAGCATCAAGTGGGACATGTGTCAGCGCGAGCACGGACCGGTCCTTCCCATGTGGGTGGCGGACATGGATTTTCCGTCTCCGCCGGCGGTACAGGCCGCACTGCTTGAGCGTGCCGCGCATCCCACGTATGGATACACGGAAGCCGGGGAAGGCTATACCCGGGCACTGTGCGGGTTCTGGAAGCGGCAGCACGGGGCGGAGATTGATCCGGAAAGCGTGGTGGACCTGCCCTGCGTGGTGACCGGCCTGAAGCTGGCCATCCAGACATTCACGCAGCCCGGCGACGGCGTGATTGTGCAGAAGCCGGTGTACGGACCGTTCCTGGAATCCGTGGCGGTGACGGGACGCAGGGAAATGGACGCGACATTGGTTCCGGACGCCGAGGGCCGGTATCATATGGACCTGGAAAAAGTGGAAACGTTCTGCCGGGAAGGCGCAAAGCTGATGATGCTGTGCAACCCGCACAACCCGGTTTCCAGGGCCTGGACCCGTCAGGAGATGATGGATCTGGTGGAGATCCTGAACCGGTATCACGTGCCGCTGGTCTCGGATGAAATCCACGCGGACTTCGTGTATGAACCCATGGAGATGATCACCGCCCTGAACCTGCCCGTGGAGCGGCTGATGGTTCTGTGCGCCGCCAGCAAGACCTTCAATCTGGCGGGTCTGCAGATGGCCAATGCGGTGTGTCCGGATCCGGAAATCCGCAGTATGCTGAAACAGCGCATCAATGAAAACGGCGTGGTAGCCGGGAATATTTTCGGCATGCTGGCGACGCAGGCCGCCTATGACGGTGGCGATGCGTGGCTGAAGGGCCTGAAAGAGTATCTGATGGGCAACCGGGACGTGCTGGAAAAGGGTGTCCGCGAGATCCCCGGCGCGGCGATCAGTCCCATGGAAGCCACCTATCTCGGCTGGCTGGACCTCAGGGCCTATGGGGATACGGACACCATCATGAAGAAGTGCGAAAAGGCCGGCGTGGTGTTTACCGGGGGCACGTTCTTCGGCAGGGAAGCCGGGAACGGGTTCGTGCGCGTAAACTACGGCACGCGCCGCGCGCATGTGGTCATGACCCTCGAGCGGCTGCGGGAAGCGCTGTCATGAGACCGGACAGAGCGCGTATCCCGGAGCTGGACGGCTTCCGGGTGCTCATGATTCTGGTGGTGGCCTGGTTCCATTTCTGGCAGCAGAGCTGGCTGACGCCGTATATCGGCAGGTACTCCCTGGACTTTCTGGTGCGGGCCGGCTATATGATGGTGGACGGCACCATTCTGCTCAGCGGCTTCCTTCTCTACCTGCCCTGGGCAAGACAGCAGCGCGACGGCGGGCCGAGCCCGGATACCCGGGATTTCTATGAGCGCAGGTTCCGGCGGATTGCGCCGAGCTACTGGCTGTATACACTGCTCATGCTCTTTGTGGTGGTGCTCCCCTATCATCTTTATACCCGGACCGGGGATCTGATCAAGGACCTTCTGATGCATTTCGGATTCATCTTCAACTGGACGCGGCCCACCTATCTGGGCACGCAGCTGGGCGGCGGGAGCTGGACGATCGCCGTGGAAATGCAGTTCTATGTGATCTTTCCCCTGCTGGCCGGGCTGTGCCGGAAACATCCGGGCGCGGTGCTGCTGGGCATGACGGCTGCGGCAGCCTATTTCCGGGGCACCATGGTGCATGTCATGTCGGAGTACGGCATGGTGGTCAATCAGATGGTCAGCTTTCTGGATGTGTATGCACTGGGCATGGCGCTGGCCATCGCCTATGCGCATCTGGAGAAATGCACGTTTGCCGGAAAGCGGAAGATCCTGATGCAGACAGGCGCCACATTGCTGTTTGTGCTCGGCATATTCTGCACCCTGAAGATTCTGCGGGCCCAGGCCTCCTCGCCTTCCTATACCGAGATCCAGGCGGGGCAGATGATCCGGCGCCCGATTCTCGCCCTGTCGCTTGGAGCCGTGCTGATCTCCCTGCCCTTCAGCATCCGGCCGCTGAGGCTTCTGTTCGGAAACCCGGTGACCCGCTTTCTGTCAGGGATTTCCATGAACTTCTACCTTCTGCATCAGAGTGTGGCCGTGCACCTGAAGCGGCTGGGCATCCCGTTTTCCGAGTTCGAGCTTCCCAACCAGGCCGGTGACCGTGTCTGGCAGATGCGCTACAGCCTGCTGTGCGTGGGCATTTCGCTGGTGCTGGCGGTGCTTGTGACCTATCTGGTGGAAAAGCCCTGTTCCAGACTGCTGGCGAAACTTTTCAGGGCAAAGAAAGAGAGACAGTCCTGATCATTTTCCCGGGAAACCGGGGAAAGAGGACTGTCTCTTTTTGTATGCCAGCATCGGTCAGTCTGTCACATATTTCCTGGACGGAATGGCTCCGGTATCAAGCAGCAGGCGCTGGAGTCCGGCCGGGTCAAGAAGCGCGGGGATTGTCTGTGTATCCAGCGCCAGGTGCGCGGCGGTGCCGGCCGCCTGGCCCAGGGCCATGGCCGTGGGCGTGATGCGCAGAGAGGCGGAAGCCTCATGGGTGGCGGAGACGCAGCGGCCCGTGATGAGCAGGTTCTGCACATGCTCTGGCACCATGACGCCGAAGGGAATGTCATAGCAGGGCAGTGAATGGTCCCAGGTAAGCGCGGCGCCGTTGGGGTCATGAATATCCACGGGGAAGGCGCAGACGGCGACGCTGTCGGGAAACACGCTCTTTTGGATAATATCCTCTGCCGTCATGGTCTTCATGCAGTGGAAATGCCGGGTTTCCCGGACACCGATGGCGCAGCCGGTCTCCACCAGCTCGGCACCGGCAAAGCCGTCCACCCGGGTTTTCAGGAAATGAAGGAGATCATCCACCTGGCTGCGGCCTTCCATTTCCGCCAGGGTCAGATCTCTGGAGGACGTTCCGTTCAGGCGCAGCACCCGGGATGTGTTGACCAGGGCTTCGCCGGGATGGACGCCCTCGAACAGCAGAATCCGGTCCCGGTCCACATGCAGCGTGCCGTCTTCGCGTGCCTGTCTTACCAGGTCGAAGTACCCGGAGATGGCGGTGTAGGGCTGACTCAGGGCGTTGGGCGAGAGCACAAACTGATCCGGATGCGCCTGCATATACCGGCGTACAGCGGAAAAATCCACGTTCCGGATCCGGAAGATCATGGTCATGGGCTGGGCGAGATGGTCCGCTTCGCGTCCAAAGGTGAAGGGTACGCCGGCAGACAGGGCGAGATCCCCGTCTCCGGTGGCATCAATGTATATGCCGGCCTCCACGTCCTCCTCCCCGTCCCTGCCCAGTACATGGACAGAGCGGATTTGGCCCTGCTCCATGCGGCATTTTGTCACCCAGGTGTTGAGCAGGAGTGTCAGGTTCGGCTCGGCGCGCACAAGGTCAAACAGTACCTGACGCAGGAGCTGCGCGTCCACGGGCGTGATGGTGTCCGTGACGCCCAGCGGGTCCGGAATATGCCCCGGGGAGCCGCCGCGCTGCATGAGACGGTCCACGATTTCCTGGGCAATGCCGCGGACAATGGGCTGTCCGCGGAAGGTGAAGCCCATCAGGGGGCCGACCAGGGAAAGGGTATTGCTGCCGCCCAGCAGACTGGTCCTTTCCACCAGAAGCACGCGCCGGCCCAGGCGCGCGGCGGCAAGCGCGGCGCACAGGCCGCTGGCACCGGCGCCGAATACGGCGATATCAAACATGGCAGCCTCCTGAGACAGAGAGATCGGCTTCGAAAACGCGGTTCCAGGGCAGGGAAATATCAAATGTGCCCAGCAGATTCCGAAGCGCGGGGCTCAGCTCGCTGAGGCATGCATCGGCAAGGGCGCGCAGTTTGAGGAGCGCTTCCTCGGGGTGATGCAGATGCATGGGATCCTCCCCTGCCCCGGTCAGCATGTCATTGAAGCGCTGGCGCACAAGCCCCTGATAGAACAGGTCATCCAGCAGACGTTCCCGCAGCGCGCACAGATCCTGCCGGGCAGTGATCATGTCCGCGCGGATCTGGGCCACAAGACTGCCCATGGAATTGCTGGCGGTGTTCCATGCGCTGTAGCCGTACAGGCGTTCCGGATGCTCCAGTCGGTTCATCAGCGCCACACACCCGCCGTTGGCGCTGAGCAGATCAAGAAGATATACATGTCTGTGCGGATCGTTGATCAGTTCGTTCAGCGGGCTGGAAATGCCGGCGATATCCCAGGACTGAAGCGCGGTCTCGGTGCTGTCGCGCTGAACGCCGCCGGGCGGAAGCAGAATGGCGAGCACGTTCTCGGACTTTCCGCGGCGGATGCCGGAATAGCGCAGAACGGAATCCAGGTTCTGCACAAAGGGCCGGTCTTCATACAGGGCGGTGAAGGAAGTGCTCTCTTCCGGGAAGAAGACCAGGGAAACGTCCTGAACGGGAAGCTCAAGGGCGCGCATGATGGAAAGAAAACCGCCTTCATCCGTACCGTTGTGCAGGAAGACATGGGAAAGACCCTTGCCTGCGTCGAGGAGCTTCCGGGATTCACGGACCTGGAACCCATAGGTGTTCGAATCTTCCACCAGGAGCAGAAGCGAGGAGAAAACGCCTTTGCGCGCAAGCTCAATGCAGGCCTGGTTCACAGCGTGATTGCGGGCCCGGGTGGCCAGATACTTTTCCAGAACGCCCGGGGGAATCTGCTGGCGCGCGCTCTCCGCCTTGGCCCGGTCCATAAGGGAGTGCGTCTCCTCATAGATGGACTGAAGCGTGGAATAGGCGGAAAGGGCATGATAGGCGGTCAGATCATCCGAGGACAGCACGGAGATGGTGTTGCGCAGGATCACATTCCAGGCATGGACCGGTTTCGGGTTTTCCCGGACCATGGCCTCAAGAAGGGAAAGCCGGTGCAGGACGGTCTCCGTGTCTGTATGCGCGGTGCGGGATTCCATCAGGGAGCCATAGCAGAGATGATCCACGGACAGAACCAGGGCGTCACAGGAGGTGTAATGCTCCCGCAGGAAATCCATGGTCCTGTCAAAGTCCGCAGGCTGATCAAAGAAATCCATGCATTCCGGGGGCGGCATGATACAGGTGTGGCCCGTGCTTTCCAGCATCTGGCACGGAAGGCGATAGTTGACCGGCCTGGAATCCAGGGGAAGAAAAAGAATGCGCATCAGCTGTTCCTCTCAATCGCGTTGCGGAAGGCTTCAACCGCCTGTCGGATGGTGTCTTTTTCGTTTCCTGTGACAATGGCTCCGATCATCAGGCCGCGGATGCCGGTCTGTATCAGAGCGGGTACATCCTCGGGGAGAATATGGCGCTGGGTGGGCACCACCACCGGAAGGGCGGTGCGGCGCACGAGCATGCGGTAGTGGAGAAGATCCCGGTAGGACAGGGGCTGCCCGTATTCCTGGCCGGGAATAATGGAAGCTTCCAGAATGGAGGCGCCGCACTGTTCCATGACATCCACTTCGTCCAGGGAATAGGTGGAATCACAGGCCGCCATGAGCGGAATGGGCGAGGGTATCAGCCGGGCCGGCACGTGATGGCCGTAAAGGGACAGGAAGGAAAAGGGCATGGAACAGACCTCGTCAAGGTCCAGGCGGCAGGCTTCCAGGCTGCCGCCGGGTACGAGGCCCATGGGCCGGCCGGAGGCGTAGTCCAGCATTTCCTGGATGGCGCTTTTTTCCTGGGCGAGACGCCCGAAGCCTGTGCCGCTGGCCCGGTGCTGCACATTGATATGCACCTTGACCACGTCAGCGCCGGCGTCAAAGGCGGTCCTGGCAAGATCCGGATCGTTTTTGGGCAGGCTCATGATGAGCGTGAGTTTCTTATCGCTGAGAAGCTGGAGATATGGATTCATGCGTGCGGGACAGAATGCCCTTCCTCCTTTGTGCTTTGCGTGATGGACATAAGGGCGGTCAGAGCCAGGAGATATCCCTGGAAACCGAGGCCGACAATCTGGCCTTCGCAGGCGCTGGCCGTCATGGATACATGCCGGAAGGATTCACGCCTGTGAATATTGCTCATGTGCACTTCGATGGTGGGAATGGGCACGGAGGCCACGGCATCATGCAGCGCCACGGAAGTGTGGGTGTATCCGCCGGGATTGAACACGATGCCGTCGAGATGGTCAAAATAGGCCTGCTGGATGAAATCAATGAGCTGGCCTTCGGAATTGCTCTGCCGGCAGGTTACCTCGCAGCCCAGGGCCTGGGCATGGGCCTGGATCATGCTGACCAGGTCCTCATAGGTATTCGTGCCGTATACATTCTTTTCCCTCAGCCCGGTCATGTTGATATTCGGACCGTTGAGCACAAGAAAATGCTTCATGAGATTCCCTCCTCAAGAATTGCCCGGGTGAGATCATCATCCAGGGCACGGCCCTGCCAGACGGATTCCGCGGCCACAGCCTGGTGCACCAGCATGGAAAGCCCGGTGACCCGGGGTATGCCGCAGGCGTGCGCGGCGGCGGTCAGCACGGTTTCCCGGGGATTATAGATGAGATCGGCCACGCCGCGGCAGGAGCGGAAAAGCCGGGGCAGAAGCTCCGGGTCCAGGGGACAGCCTTCAGGCCTGGGATACATGCCGCAGGGTGTGGTATTGACCAGAATGCCGTGGAAGCACTGAACAAGTTCCTGATAGGAAATGGCACCGGGTCCCGGCGTGCGGGAAACCAGGGTGACGGATTGGGCGCCCATGGTGTCAAGGGCGGTGACTACGGCTCTCGAGGCTCCGCCGGTCCCCAGGACATAGCAGTCCTCGCCGGCGGGATCAATGGCTGCGGAGCGCAGCATGTAGGCAAAGCCCTGAACATCCGTATTGTATCCCCGAGCCTGGGAACAGAGCACCGTGTTCACCGCACCGACTTTCTCCGCCAGCGGGTCCATGGAGGACAGGAGTGGGAGAATATCCTTTTTATAGGGGATGGTGACATTGAGTCCGTCATACTCTTTCATGGCACGGGCTGCTTCCTCGGGGAAACGTTCACGGCTGATCTCGAGGAGCTCATAGGTATCCTGAAGCCCGAGATGCCGGAAGATGGCCTGATGAATGGGGACGGACAGACTGTGCCCCAGCTTTTCTCCCAGAAGCGCGAAATGCTTCACGGGCATCACTTCCTGTCTGTTTGTAAATGCAGAAAAAGGGACAGTATGATACTGCCCCTTACGCATCAGGTCTCATCTCCGGTGTCCATGACATCCAGCAGATCATCTTCCTGATCCTGTTCCACATTTTCTTCCGGAAGATCACCGGAAGGTGCGGCGGAGGCAGCAGCGCCGGAGCCGGCAAACATACGCTCCCGGACCTGGGCTTCCACTTCGTCGTAGACTTCGGGATGATCCTTGAGATAAATCCTGGTATTGTCACGGCCCTGGCCGATACGCTCCCCTTCATAGGAGAACCAGGCACCGCTCTTGTGAATGATGTCCATTTCCACGGCAAGGTCGAGAAGCGTACCTTCGCGGCTGATGCCTTCACCGTAGATGATGTCGAATTCTGCAGTGCGGAACGGCGGTGCCACCTTGTTCTTCACAACCTTGACCTTGGTGTGGGCACCGATGATCTCGCTGCCGTTCTTCAGCTGCTCGCCCTTGCGCACGTCAAGACGTACGGAGGAATAGAATTTCAGGGCGCGGCCGCCAGGTGTGGTTTCGGGATTGCCGTACATGACGCCCACTTTTTCACGCAGCTGGTTGATAAAGATGGCAACGCATCCGGTTTTGTTGATAATGCCGGTGAGCTTGCGCATGGCCTGGGACATCATGCGGGCCTGAAGACCCACAAAGCTGTCGCCCATGACGCCTTCAATCTCCTGCCGCGGAACCAGGGCGGCCACAGAGTCGATGACCACCACGTCAATGGCGCCGGAGCGGACCAGGGCTTCCGTCACTTCCAGAGCCTGCTCGCCGGTATCCGGCTGGGAAATATACAGGTCCTGAATATTGACTCCAAGAAGCGCGGCATAGGTGGGATCCAGGGCGTGCTCCGCATCCACGAAAGCACAGAAGCCGCCGGCTTTCTGGGCCTGGGCCACGATGTGAAGGGCAACGGTGGTTTTACCGGAAGATTCCGGTCCGAAGATTTCCACGATTCTTCCGCGGGGGACACCGCCGATGCCCAGGGCGGCATCCAGGGTCAGAATGCCGGTGGGGATGGAGGCGATGTTCTGGTGAAGCTTGGAATCTCCCAGCTTCATGACGGTCCCGGCACCGAACTGCTTATCCAGTTCCGCCATGGCGCGTTCCAGAGCCTTGAGCTTTTCTTCCTTGGCAGATTCCTGGGAGACGACGGGTTTTTCAGCCTTTTCGGGCTTTTTCGATGCCATATTGCATACATCCTTTCTTTCTCTTTGCAGAGAAATGGTAACATTTCACCTTCAGGTTTTCAAGTGAGCGAATGCTCGAAAATGCAGTGTTTTTGCCGCACATTACAGAATTTTCATGACAAATTCCAGATGATAGCTCCGGCTGGCGTCATAGGTGTACATGGGCAGCACCGGGGCACCCCAGCTGTCGTCGCCGCCCACGCCCTTGCGGAACAGGGCAACGTCCAGAACGGTCTGGGAAATAGGCGGGAGCTCATCAGGATGACGGGCGGCCATGAGATGCTCGGGCAGGTAATGCAGCACGTTGACTTCCAGGCCGTCACCACGGATTTCCAGGCCGTTGCCGTCGTCATCGGTGAGCTGCAGCCAGCGCACGCCCATGCGGTTTCCGCTTTCCTGCGGCCGGATATAGGGCGTCAGATTGTCCTCGGCTTCATACTCATACACGCCGGGCATGGCGCCGCGGCAGCGGTCCACATAGTTCTCCTCCGGGCCAAGGCCGTAATAGGTCACATGGCTGAGGCGGGAATCCAGCAGGAAGGACAGGCCGAAGGCCGGCATGTCGGGCAGATGGTCCACGCCGTTCCAGTTGAGGGAGAAGACCAGTTCTTCCTGGTGTGCCTCGCAGGAAAGGGTCAGGTTCATGCCGGGCACCATCTCATTGTGGAAGCGCCAGGTCAGGGTGTTTCCGCTGACCTCGGCGGGCTCCATGAGGCTGCAGCGGCTGATGAGCTGATACACGCCCTGGCGCAGATTGTCGCGGTTGCCCACGTCGTTGTCGGTTGGCGCGCGGAACAGGGAGAGCACGGGCTGGGCCAGCATCATTTCCTGGCCGGCGCCGTCCTTCAGGGAGATCAGTCCCTTGGCGCGCTCAAACAGTGCCTGAATGGACTCGCATACGCCCACATTGACGTCTCCGGGGATCAGTTCGGCAACGGGAGAAAGGGGTTCCTCCACAGGGGTGCCGAAGGTGGCGGAAGCGCAGGAAAGCGTGACGTCCTCGCCCAGGGGATGCTCCGCGGAGGTGACAGCGCGGGCGGAGATAGTGAACTCATGACCGTCGGCAAGGGCCGGGATCGGGAGCGTCAGGCGCACAGATTGGCCGCAGGGAATCTCCGGAATCGGGAGGCTGGAAGCGAACACGATGTCCAGGTCCTCATACACGTCGAACTCCAGGTTCATGGCGCGGACAGGCGCGAAGACCTTCCGGTTGGTGATCTCCACCGCGTCCGGGAACACCTTCAGATCGATATCCCGGTACACCTGCCGCACTTCCTGTGCCTTGGGGCTGGGCGTGCGGTCGGAGAACATGATGCCGTTGGCGATGAAGTTCCAGTCGCAGGGACGGTCCATGAAATCGCCGCCATAGGCAAAGCGCAGACGTTCGTCATCCGTCTGAACGGCAAGACCCTGGTCAATGAAGTCCCAGATGAATCCGCCCTGATACATGGGGTAGATGTCTTCCAGGTCCGTGTACAGCCCGATGCCGCCGCAGGAATTGCCCATGGCATGGGTGAACTCGCAGTTGATGAACGGCTTCTGGGGATTGCTGTCCAGATAGGCGCGGATATCCTTGACCCTGGCATACATGCGGCTGAACACATCGGTGGTGTCCGGATAGCGCATATCCTGGGTCACGCCTTCATAGTGCACAAGACGGGTATTGTCCAGGCGGTGGAAGAGGCGGGAGAGCTCATAGAGCACCTTGCCGCCGAAGGACTCATTGCCGCAGCTCCACAGGAGCACGCAGGGATGGTTCTTGTCCCGCTCCAGCATGTTCTGTCCGCGGTAGAGCACGAGGCCCTGCCATTCCTCGCGGTCGCCGGGGAGCACGCGGTCGCGCTCCATCCGGGCCCAGGTGCCATGGGTCTCGATATTGGTTTCATCAATGACGTACAGGCCCAGTTCATCGCAGAGCCGGTAGAACATGGAGTGGTTCGGATAGTGGCTGGTGCGCACGGCGTTGATGTTCAGCTTCTTCATGTTGGTCAGGTCCGTGCGCAGGATATCCTCGGTCATGACGCGGCCGGAGGTGGCGCTGAACTCGTGGCGGTTCACGCCGTGGAAGACAATGCGGCGGCCGTTGAGGCACATGACGCGGTCGATCATTTCAAACTGGCGGAAGCCCACCCGGGTCTCACCGCATTCCAGGCACGCATCGCCCTGGAAAAGGGCATACTCCAGGGTATAGAGCACCGGATCCTCCGCGGACCAGAGGCGCACAGCGCCCACATCCCTGGTAAAGTGCACTTCTTCGGATGCCGGCAGACTTTCACGGAAGAGCACGGAGCCGTCGGGATCGCGCAGGATGAGCTGAAGGGTATCTGCACAGCCGCGGAGCTTCAGGTCCGCTTCCAGGGCGGCCAGGGTATAGTCGGCGCTCAGAGGCGTGCGCACAAAGAGATCCTCCAGGTGCGCATCGGACTCCAGGGTCAGGGTCACGGAACGGTGAATGCCGCTGTAGCGCCACATGTCCTGGTCTTCCAGCCAGGTACCGCTGCAGCGCTTGAACACGCGGATGGCCACGCGGTTGCTGCCCGCGTGCACGGCGCCGGTGATATCAAAACGGTGCGGAGTAAAGCTGTCCTCGGCATAGCCGATGAAGGCACCGTTCACATACAGGGCCATGGCGGACTCGGCGGCGCCCACGGTGAGCGTGAGGCGCGCGCACTGCAGGTCCTCTTCGGAAAGATATACATTCCGCACACAGGTGACGGTGGGGTTATGCTCGGGAATGCAGGGCGGATCCAGGTTTTCCCATCCGTCCCAGGGATACTGGACATTGACATACTGCGGTCCGTCCCAGTCGGGGAACTGCAGCTGGAATTCTCCGGGAATGACCACGTCGCTGAGCAGATCATCCCGGCTGTCATCGCTGAGAATGCTGTCCAGGGCCTGATCAGGACGGGACACGAGCTCTGCCTTCCAGATGCCGTCCAGGGAACGAACCAGGGAGGATACGCCCTCGATCATTTCATCGGGATTGCGGTAAAAGAGATGATCGGAAACAGGGGGAAGCTGTCCGACAGAAAAGACCGTGGGATCCTGCAGCCACGCTTTGTTGAATTCCATGACTGGTACCTCCTAAAACTTCACTCGAGATTGTTCAGATTATACATGATTGCAGGAGGAAAGTCATCATTGGAAGGAAAAGGAAAAGCAAAAAAACCGCGCAGGTTCTGCGTGTTCTGCAAAGGATGCGGAACCGGGCCCCATGCCTTGCAAATGCTCCGGGCTTGCAGTAATATTTGCCTACATGAGCGAAAAGGAGGCCAAATGTATGTCTGTATGTGTCAGTGAACAGCTTCTCAGCCAGTGGTCAGAGGCGTACCGGAACAGCCCGGAGCGTCAGATGGCGACCATGGCCCTGTCCCGCAGTGATCTCAACAGTGTGGATGTGGTGCCGAATCAGGCGGCGAAAATGCGCCATAAGTTCTCCCTGAATCTGGAGACCCTTCCCGTGACCAACCAGAAGCAGAGCGGACGCTGCTGGCTGTTTGCCGCAACCAATGTGCTGCGCGAAAGCATTGCCCAGAAGCTGAACCTGAAGGACTTTGAGCTTTCACAGAGCTATCTGGCCTTCTGGGACAAGTTCGAGCGTGCGAACTATTTCCTGGATCTCATGATCCGGCACGCGGATGTCCCCGCCAATGACCGCACCGTGTCCTTCATTCTCGCCACCGGCGTGCATGACGGCGGCCAGTGGGACATGTTCGCCAATATCGTCCGCAAGTACGGCGTTGTGCCCAAGGATGTATACGATGAGACCTATCAGAGCAGCAGCACCCGGGCCATGAACCATGTGCTCAACCGCAGCCTCAAGGCCGGAACGGCCAGACTGCGCGCCATGAAAAAGGCCGGTGCCAGCCAGGATGAACTGGAGAGCGTGCAGAAGGAAATCATGGGCAAGGTCTATGGCTTCCTGTGCAGCTGCTATGGCGGAGAGCCGCCGTGCTGCTTCGATTTTGAATATGTGGACAAGGACGGCGCCTATCACGAGGAAAAGGGCATGACGCCCAGGACGTTTGCGGACAAGTATGCTTCCGAGACCCTGAACGAAAGCGTCAGCATCATCCACGCGCCCACGGCGGACAAGCCCTGGCATGAAATGTTCACGGTCAAGTATCTGGGCAATGTGGTGGG
>CACYNZ010000026.1 GCA_902775835.1 uncultured Eubacteriales bacterium
CTGCCAGGGCTCCGGGCACGCCCTTCCGCTTTTCCCCGATAAACGTGGAAACATTCAGGGCAATAATGCCGGGTGTGCACTGCCCGATGGAAAAATAATCCCGCAGGTCATCCATGGTGGTCCAGTGCCTCTTGTCCACCAGTTCTCTTTCCAGGATCGGAAGCATGGCATAGCCGCCGCCAAAGGTCACGCATCCGATCTGTACAAACGTCCAGTACAGCTCCAGTAATTCTTTCATTGGCTGACTCCTCCTTACACCGGCATTATACGGCAGGATCATCCATCCTTAAAATATTGATTTTATGGATATCCCATATTATATTTGTATGGATAAACAGGAGGGATGCCCATGGAAATCCATCAGCTCCGTCTTTTCCGGGAAGTCGTGGATGCGGGCAGCATCAGCGAAGCGGCCCGCCGTCTGAACCTGTCCCAGCCGCCCGTGAGCTATCATATCAAAATGCTGGAGCAGGAGCTTCAGGTCACCCTTTTCCAGCGCGGCAGGCGCTCCATTGAACTGACCGAGGCCGGCCGGCTGCTCTATGAGCGCGCCGGTGCGCTTCTGGACATGGAAAGCACTGTATCCCGGGAAATCACCGAAGCCGGTTCCCGGCGCACGCTCCGCATCGGAGTGACGCCCACCACGGCCCCGATCCTGATCCCGGCCCTGGCCGTGCTCGGACGCGAGGATGCATCGCTGCGCTTTGAGGTCTTTGACGGTACCACCTTCCAGCTCAGGGATATGCTGGAAAAGCACCTTCTGGACTGCACCCTGATGCGCACCCCGGTGCATACAGAAGGATTCCCGGTGGCCTCCCTCGGCTCCGAGCCCTTCATCGCCGCAGGCCGGGATGCGCATTTTTCCGATCCCCAGTCCGCAACGCTCCCGGAGCTGGCCCTGGTCCCTGTAATCATCTACCGCAGGTATGAGACCCTGCTCCGCGGTGCGTTCCATGAGGCAGGACTCACGCCGGACATCCGCTGCATCTGCGATGATGCACGCACAGCCGTGCTCATGGCCCAGGAGGGCATGGGCGTTGCCCTGCTGCCGCTTTCCATTTCCCCGGCTCCCGGTGCCCTGCCCGTACACATCATACGGGAAGCGCTCCTGGAGTCCGAGATTCTCTTTGTGCGCGGAAAAAATGCGGGCTCGGATGAGGTGCTCTCGCGTCTTGAGCGCCTCCTCATCCAGGCCCGCTGATATACGGTCAGATTCTCCTGAGCCAGACCGACAGGAACCGTCCCGCCGTGCGCAGGCCATGCCCCAGCATTTCCCGGGGCGTCTGCACCGGCACATACAGACTCATGCAGCCGTCTTTCACAGAAAAGACGGCTTTTCCCTGTTCGTCAATCTTCACGCGCTTCTGATCCCCGATCAGGCACACAAAGGTCCTGCCGGCAAACTTCTTTCCCACTTCCATTTCCTTCTGTCCGCCCGCTCCGTTGGTACACAGGAACACCAGCCCGCTGCCCGGCACGCGGTCATCGCCCTCGCGCACAAACCCGATCACGTTCGGATCATCCAGATAGTCGCGCTCATAGCCATAAGCCAGCTTCTGCCGCACCTTCATGAGAATCGGAAGTTCCGGCACCTTTCCGATGCCGGAGCTCGGAATGCCCTTCAGGTCACCCCAGAACACGCAGGGATACCCTTCCTTCCTCAGAAGAATCAGGCCATAGGCACTGGCCTTGAACCAGCCCTGCACCCAGCTCTCCAGGCTCTGCCCCGGCTGCGTGTCATGATTGTCCACAAACGTCACCGCATTCTGGGCATGGGTGGATACCAGGGTATCATCCAGGATATGCCGCATGTCATAGCCGCCCCCGGTGAAGGATGCCTGCAGGAAATGGAAGTGCAGCGGCACGTCAAACAGGTTCATGGCGTAGCCTGTCTGTTCCAGGTAATTGTGCAGCACATGCACATCGCTGTTCCAGTATTCGCCGACGCTGTATAGCTCTCTTCCGGTTTCCTGGCGCAGCCGGGACAGGAAATCCCGGTAGAAGCCGGCACTGATGTGCTTCACGGCATCCAGCCGGAATCCGTCGCAGCCGCTGGTTTTCAGAAACCAGCGGCCCCAGTTGAGCAGTTCCTCGCGCACCCATGGCGCGTTCACGTCCACATCACAGCCCATGAGGTAATCATAGTTGCCTTTTTCCCGGTCCACATCCTCCGCCCACTGCTTGCCTTCAAACAGGAACAGATGATGTTCCGGATCCGTGGAGGAATAATCCACACCGGTAAAGCAGGAAGCATTCCAGACAAACTCCGAATACTTTCCCCTGCGTCCCGGGAATGTGAAATGCGTATATGCCCGGATTTCCTCCGGCGCGCCAAGCGTGTGCAGGCGGTTCTCCGTATCCACAGGTACGGCCCGCACCGTCTCTTCTTCCTCGCCGCCCATCCGGTGATTCAGCACAAGATCGCAAAGCGCCTGCATGCCATAGCGCCGGATCTGGCGGACCGCCTCCTGAAACTCCGCCCGGGTGCCGTATTTCGTGGACACACTGCCCTTCTGGTCAAACTCGCCCAGATCCCACAGGTCATATACGCCATATCCCGTGTCATGGATGCCGGCATTGCCCTTGGCGGCCGGCGGCAGCCATACGGCCGTAACGCCCTGAAACGCCAGGGTCCGGCTCATGCCGGCCAGACGTTTCCAGTGTCCCGCATCCGCGGGGAGTTCCCATTCAAAAGCCTGGAGCATGACACCGTTTTCCGTTTTTTTTCGAATGTTTCTCACACATCCGCCTCCCTTCCAGCGGGACCATTTTTCCTCCCCGGGGCATGCTCCCGCCCCGGTTGCTGGGAAGTATACCACCCCTGTCAAGCAGTCTGCCCGGAAGCATCCCGTTCCTGCCGCTTTTTTTCCGCCCCTTTTCCGGGAACTTTTTCCCCCGGAAAGCGTCTTATCTTGCGATCCCGGGAAATGATCTCCGGGAAACGTCTTTCAGCACGATTCTTGACATTGGGAACATGCTTTCATATAATTTTATTATCAAGTATTTCCCCGTTACAACATAATCTGCACAGGAGGTTTTGCTTTATGAAGAAACTGTTTTCCGTATTTCTGGCCATCATGATGCTCTTCTCCATGAGCCTGGCCGCGGCAGAGGAAGCCGCACTGAAGCCCCTGGAAGTATCGACGGAAGAAGCCGTGGAACTTCCGGACCTGAGCGGCATCACCGCACCTGACTACGATGCATACATGGAAGAGGACAAGGGTGACATCTCCATCAAGGGCCTGGTCACACATGACACCGTGGCCATTTCTGGAAGCCAGTATCAGGTGCTGACGCCCACCGGCATCCTGTTCACCTATACGGCTCCCTCCGGCGTGGTGGCCCTCACCCAGGATTACGTCCAGCAGGCCACCCTGTTCAGCTCCTATTACAGCAATCCGCTGGAAGTCGTGTCCAAATGGATCGACAACGGCATGCATCTCAATGTCTACTATTCCACCAACGATGTGGACGTCTTCATCTATGTCTTTGATACGCCCATGGCTCAGATCTTCCAGAACAGCAACAATATGACCCAGCAGGAAGCGGACTATCTGTTCAGCTACATGCAGACCGATGATGAGTACATCAAGGGCGCCACTTCCGGCACCTACGGCTGGCTCGGCGGCAATGTCTGGTTCCTGGGCGACATGCGTGCCACCAAGGGCGTGGTCCGTCTGTTCAGCTTTGTGGGCGGCAAGGAAATCTATGCCTATGCCAAGATTACCTCCGATACCCAGTATGACAATGTGATCGACATGCTGGACACCCTGATCATCAGTGCCAGATAATGATCCTGTTTCCATGCGCTGCGGGGCTTTTTCCCGCAGCCTTTCTTTTCGGACCTTTTCAAGGAGGCAGCACCCATGTTCCGTGTTTTTCTTTCCGTACTCCTTGCCCTAGTGCTTGCGGCATCATCCGGCATGGCGTCAGGCATCTTTACCACCACGCCTCCGGAGGGGACCGCCTCCCAGGAGACGGCTCAGACTGCTTCCCCGGACATCACCCCTTTGCCTGAGGGCACCGGAACATCCGGACAGTCAGGCGTCCAGGGCGGGATCGGACACATCTCATCCGGATCTTCCGGGAACCAGCTTACCTCCGCACCGACGCCCATGCCGGTGGAACTGACCCCGGTGGAAAGCATTCCGACCGCGGAAAAGAAAGCCTGGACCGTCATGGTCTATCTGTGCGGCAGCAATCTGGAATCCGGAAGCGCCAGTGCCTCACGGGATCTTGTGGAAATGGCCTCTGCCGGGTTTGACGAAAGCCAGATCAATGTGGTGGCCCTGACCGGAGGGTCTGCCCTGTGGGGGCTGAGCTTTATCCCTTCCCAGGCACTGACCCTGCTGGAAGTGCACAGGGATACGGTCTATCGGACAGGCATGTTCGAGCTGGCCAGCATGGGGCAGGCGGATACGCTTTCCAATTTTCTCAAGGTCACCCACGATCACTATCCCGCGGACCACTATGCCCTGATTCTTTGGAACCACGGCGGCGGCCCCAACCAGGGCGTCTGCGTAGATGAGCTCTTTGAAGGCGACCGCATCCTCATCCCGGAACTTGTCTCCGCTCTCAAGGACAGTCCGTTCGCATCCAGGCCTCTTGACTGGATCGGGTTTGATGCCTGCCTCATGGGTTCCCTGGAAATCGCGGATGCCCTGCATCCCTATGCCGGATATCTTGTCGCCTCGGAGGAAGTGGAACCGGCCCTCGGCTGGAACTACGAGATGCTCAGGGGGCTGGAAAAGGACAAAACCGCGGAGGACACCGGGCGGCGTATTGTGGATACCTATTTTGCCGGACTCGCGCCGTACCAGAGCCATCTCGACGGCATTCAGACCCTTTCCGTGGTGAATCTTGCCAAGGTCGACACGCTGAAGGAAGCGCTGGGAAACCTGTTTGAAGAGCTTTCTGCAGCACTGACCCGGGAGAGCTTTGCGCAGCTCGCCCGTGCCCGGGAAAGCACCATTCCCTTCGGACACACGGACAATCCCATTAAGTATCTGGATTATGACCTGCTTGATCTGAAGAACTTCATTTCGCAGCTTCCCTTTGTCTCGGACGCGAGCAGGTCCGCCGTGCTCTCCGCTCTGGACAATGCGGTGGTCTATTCCAAATCCAACGCCAGGGATATCGGCGGTCTTTCCCTCTATCATCCCTACTACTCAGGAATATACTACCGCTACTTCGAGGATGTCTACACAAAAATGGCGCCTTCCAGGTCCTATACAGAGTATATCGGTCAGTTCCTGGATTACATGACGGGAGAATCCCAGACCGACTGGAGCGGCATGTCCACCCTCGGGCATATCTCCAAGGATATACGGTCCCAGTTCAGCCTGAAGCTTACCCCGTCCCAGCGTCAGTATCTGGCTGAAATCCTGCTCCGTGTGTATCAGAAGGATCCGGAAAGCGGAGCCTACAGTCTGGTGGCTGTGGTTCCCGACGTCGAAATCGATGACGAGGGCGTTGCCTCCGCAGAATATGCTCACCGGGCCCTGTTTGTGGTGGACGGCGAAGGAAACCCTGTTTCCGGAGCCCTGCCCTATACCGTGCTTGAAAGCGGCAGATACGGCGTGGAAGCCGTGCTCATTCAAAGCACCGACGGCGGCGGGGAAATCCGCCGGAATGTCCGTCTGGTGTACGACCTTGAAAGCAGAGACGGCACGCTGTCCCTTGTCTCCATTGAAGGACAGGATGCATTCACCGGCGCCTACACGGCCCGCATGAGCCTGAACCTGGAAGACTTTGCCCGCATGGAGTTCCTGCGTGAAACCCGGAATCCGGTCCAGGCAGCCGAAGGCATTCTGGCCGGTTACGAAAACTGGGAAACCGTCAGCACCGAAAGCATCAGCGTGGATCTGACAAAACCCTGGAATCTCATGATGCTGCACCAGCAGCTGGATCCTGCCACGCTCCATGTTTCCTTTGCCATCCGGGATCTGCAGAACGGACTGTATGCCAGCTCCCTGGTTTCCCTTGAAAAGATCCCCGATCCGACTCCCGATCCCGATTCTGTCGTGCTGACCTACGGCATAGAAGGCGAAGACTATCTGTCCCTGGACGGCTTCAAGCTGACCCGGCGTGAAAACGGAAGCATGATTCTGGCCTTCCGCGCCACCAGCCTTACGGACACCGAGTGCATCGTGCAGGTGAGAAATCTGCGCATCAACGGAATTGCGGTGGATGCAGAAGCCGACATCTATGGAAGCGGCGCTCACGACGGTCTCACCTCCGGCGAAGAGCAGCCCCTGATGCTGATGATTCCCGCCGATGCGGTTTCCGGAATCGAAACGGTGAAAACCGTGGAGTTTGACATGCGCCTGGTAAACGCCGAGACCGAGGAGGAAATCGTCACGCTCCCGGCTTCCGCACGCATGCAGTAACACACATAAGGCCTGATCCCGGGCAGCAAAAGAGGAAGCACGTTTTCAGGCCATGGGAAAAGCGGTCAGATTCCACATGAATCCGGCCGCTTTTCCTGTGCCCCCGAATCGTTTTCAGTTTTCAGCCCTCACAAGGATCGGCTCCGTGATGCGCGGGATCCGGCAGATCATCCGGCCCGGGTATTTGGCGTCCAGATAATCCTCAAACTCCGCCGGGTCAGCGCTGTTATCCCGGAACATGTCCCAGTGCCCCGGGATCACCATGCCCAGCGGAAGCTCTCCGGCCAGATCCGCAGCTTCCTGAAAGGTCATGTTCCCGATGCAGTTCCTGCGGTAGCGTTTTCCGTCCCGGCCGTTGATGGGAAGCAGTGCCGCGTCAAAGGGCCCAAGCTTCCGCAGCTTCGGTGCCATGCCCTCATAGCGCAGCGTGTCCCCGGCATGATAGATGCGCACGCCGTTGCCTTCCAGAATATACTGCAGACAGGGGTACAGTCCGGTGTCCATATCCCTGTCCAGGAACTCATGGGCCGCGGCAATCGCGCGGATCGTGATCTCCCCGATCCGGCAGCACGCCCCGTCATTGAGGCCCACGCAGCGTTTTCCAGGAATCCCCTGTGCCTGAAGCTCCGCCATATGATAGCCCGGGAACACGAAGCATGCATCCGCGTTTGTGCCTGCCCACACCTTCCAGGCATCCATGTCAATATGGTCACGGTGGTTATGGCTTCCCAGAAACGCGTGCACCCCGGTCACCTCTTCCGTCGGCACAGGCGGCGGCACCTGACGGTCATCCGACGGCGTTGCGAAGTAGTCTATGCACACCAGGGTATCGCCCATCCGGACCATCAGCCCCATCTGGCCGAGCCACCAGAGCACTGCGGACCCGTAAGGGGCCGGCGTGTCCAGGATGCGTTCCATCAATGCATTCATGCGTTTTCCTTCCTTTCTTCATAGGCCTTCAGCTTTTCGGAGAAAAAGTTCAGTTTCCAGGTCACCTTTTCCAGATACGTCTGCATCTCCTGCATTTTCCGGATCATGGATTCCCGGTGTTCCCGGAGCAGGTCCACGCGCTCCTGCAGCGTATGCTCGCCCTCATGCGTCAGTTCCATGAACCGCGCAATCTCCTGAATGGACATGCCGGTATTCTTCAGACAGCAGACAAGGCCGAGGGACTCCAGGTCATCATCCGTATACTGCCGGAATCCGCCCTGACTTCTGTCCACGCCGCGGAGCACGCCTTCCTTTTCATAATATCTGAGCGTATGCGCACTCAGGCCCGTCTTTTCACTGACTTCACGTATGGAATACATGGAAATTTCCTCCAGACTATTGACTTAGAGTGAACTGTAAGGTTTAAGATGATTTTACTGTCTCCGTACCATATCTGTCAATTCTGCTTAACCAGCTTCTGAAAGGAGTCCAAGGACATGAACGAAGTCATCCAGGCACTGAAAGAGCGGCGCAGCTGCCGCAGTTATAAACCCGATCCCATTCCCACGGAAATCCTGGACCAGATTCTGGAAGCCGGCACGTATGCGCCTACCGGCATGGGCCGTCAGTCCCCCATCATAATCGCCGTCACCGACCGGGAAACCAGGGACCGTCTTTCCCGCATGAACGCGGCCGTCATGGGCACGGACAATGATCCCTTCTACGGAGCACCGGTGGTCATTGTGGTCCTGGCAGACCGCAGCATCGGCACAGCCGTATACGACGGAAGCCTTGTGATGGGCAATCTCATGAACGCGGCCCATGCCCTTGGCATCGGGAGCTGCTGGATTCACCGCGCAAAGGAAGAGTTTGACAGCGAAGAAGGCAAGGCCATCCTCGCCGGGCTGGGCATCCAGGGCGATTACGAGGGCATCGGGCACTGCATCCTCGGATATGAGAAAGATCCCTGCAGACCTGCCGCGGCCCGGAAGGAAAACTATATCTACCGCATCTGATCAATACAGGAAAGGCTGCGTGATTATGAATAGCTTTACGTTTTATTCCCCAACCTGCTTTGTGTTCGGCAAGGATACGGAAAGCCAGGCCGGTGCGCTCGTCCGCCGCTTCGGCGGCAGCCGCGTCCTGATCCATTACGGCGGCGGCAGTGCCGTGCGTTCCGGGCTTCTGGACCGGGTGCAGGCCTCACTGCAGCAGGAAGGCATTCCCTTCTTCCTGCTCGGCGGCGTGAAGCCCAATCCCCGCAGCGGTCTGGTCTATGAAGGCATTGAGCTGTGCCGCAGGGAAAACATCGATTTCATTCTCGCCGTCGGCGGCGGAAGCGTGATCGATTCCAGCAAGGCCATTGCCGCCGGAACCGTGTATGACGGAGACTTCTGGGATTTCTACAGCGGAAAGCGCATTGAGCATGCCCTGCCTGTGGGCACCGTACTCACCATTGCCGCCGCCGGAAGTGAGGGCAGCCCTGACAGCGTGATCACGCGGGAAGACGGCATGTTCAAGCGCGGCGCCAGCGGCGATGCCATCCGTCCCCGCTTCTCCATACTCAACCCGGCTCTGACCCAGTCCCTGCCGGCCTATCAGACCGCAGCGGGCATCACCGATATCATGGCGCACCTCTATGAGCGCTATCTCACCAATACCAAGGAAGTCGAAGTCACTGACCGGCTGATCGAAGCCCTGCTGCTCACCATGATCCATGAAGGCCCCAGAGTCATTGCGGATCCCGATAACTATGAAGCCCGGGCAAACATCATGTGGGCCGGTATGATGGCACACAACAACTCCTGCGGCGTAGGCCGCAGCCAGGACTGGAACAGCCACAACATCGAGCATGAGCTGTCCGCGCTCTATGACTGCGCCCATGGAGCCGGCCTTGCCGTCACGCTGCCCGCCGTGTTCACCTATGTCATGAACCATGACGTCATGCGCTTTGCCCAGGCAGCCGTGCGCGTCTGGGGCTGCCAGATGGACTTCGCGCATCCTGAAGTGACCGCCAAAGCAGGCATTGAGGCCATGCGCCGCTTCTTCATATCCATCGGAATGCCGAAGAACTTCGCCGAGCTCGGCGCACGGGAAGAAGACATTCCGAAACTGGTGGAAGCCCTGTGCCGCGGCGACGGCCGCAACGGATCCATCTCCGGCTTTGTCACCCTCAATGAGGAAGACTGCACCAGGATCTATCAGATGATGGTCTGAACATCCAGCACCGGCCCGCAGCGGCCTGATCATAAGGAGGAAACAGCATGAAATACCGCAGCATGGGAAAACTCAATATCAAAACATCCGCATTCGGTCTTGGCTGCATGCGCTTCAACGGTCCGGCTTCCGGCGACAGCGTGATTGACGAGCAGAAGGCCATTTCCCTGATCCGCCGCGCCATTGACGGCGGCGTCACCTATCTGGATACCGCCTATGTGTACCTGGACAAGACCTCTGAGATCGTGGTGGGCAAGGCACTGCAGGACGGATACCGGGACAAGGTCACCATCGCCACCAAAATGCCCTCCGAATATGTGCACAACCGCGAGGAAATGCAGGCGCTTCTGGATTCCGAGCTGAAAAAGCTGCAGACGGACCATATCGACTTCTATCTCATGCACGGCATCAACCGGGAAAAATGGGAATACTTCAAGTCCATCGGCGCGCCGGAATTCTTCGATGACATGAAGAAGGAAGGCAAGATCCGCTACAAGTGCTTCTCCTTCCACGGGCCCTATGAGGAGTTTGAGTATATCCTGAAGGACAGTGACTGGGATCTGGTGCAGATCCAGTACAACTATATGGACATCCATAATCAGGCCGGAGAAAAGGGCCTGAAGCTGGCCGGAGAAATGGGCATTCCCGTGGTGATCATGGAAGGCCTTCTGGGCGGCCGTCTCGCCAAGGCCCCGTCCAATGTCCAGGCACTGTATGACGCTTTCCCGGTCAGGCGCTCACCGGTCGAATGGGGATTCCGCTGGCTGTGCAATCATCCTGAGGTCACCGTGGTGCTGTCCGGCTGCAATGAAGCGGAACAGATCGACGAGAACCTGAGAATCTTTGACACCGTGGAAAGCGGGATCATGAGTGAAGACGAGCTTAAGCTCATGGACAATGTACGCGCCGCCTACCTGAGCCGGACCAAGATCGGCTGCACAGGGTGCCGCTACTGCATGCCATGTCCCAACGGCGTGAACATTCCCGGCATCTTCTCCGTCTGGAACAATGTCTCCCTGTACGAGACGGATCCCAAAGACAGCTGGGAGCTGAAGAACATCAAGAGCAAAGGAAACGGCGCGGACAACTGCATCGGCTGCGGTGCCTGCGAAGCCGCCTGCCCGCAGCATCTGTCCATTATTGACAGCCTGCAGACGGCATGGAAGGAACTGAACGCGTAAGCATCCTTCTTTTCCCCACCTGTCGTTTCCCTTCTTTTCAGAAAGAGGGCCTGTCCCTGTCCGGGCGGTCCTCTTTTCGTATGCGCGTCCGAAAAAATTTTTTTCAGATTCACTGCCACCCGGAAAAAACGGACGTATCAACAAATGTCAGGCGGACAGAAACCTGATGATCACGAAAGATTCCTGCAAAGCAGGTTCATGAAAGGAAGGCACCCATTATGAAGAAAATCATTGCAATCGCACTCGTCATCCTGTCACTCGTCGGTCTCATGATTCCCGCTCTTGCGGACGCCCAGCCTGTACAGAATGTGTCCATGTGGGTCAACTGTGCCAATGGCAAGACCCTGAATGTCCGCGACAGCGCTTCAACTTCCGGCCGCATCCTCTACCGCCTGGAGTGCGGTACCCGGGTGGAAATCGTAAACAGCATGCCCGCTCCGAAGGGCTGGGCCTATGTGGAGCCTGAAGGATACAGCAACGGCGGCTATGTCATGACCAAGTTCCTGGTTGCCAGCAAGCCCGGGAAATATGAAATCACCGAGCGCGAAGACAACTTCCGCGCTGTTACCCCCTACTTCGCGATGGCCAAGGCCCTGAACCGCCGCACCGAAAACAGCGTGTGCCTGCGCACCGCACCCAACAAGACCGCCCGGCAGATCCGCCGTCTCACTGCCGGTGACCAGCTGCAGGTCATCGCACGCGGCAAAACCTGGAGCCAGGTCATTGATCTGACCACCGGCAAGACCGGATATGTGGCAAACGATTACGTGGTCGTGCAGTAAACAGCATGCACCCTTTCCAGATAAATACACAGACCGTCCCGGAAACGTGCGGATTGAACCCACACACTTCCGGGACGGTCTGTTTCTGTCTGTTTTTTACGCTTTTCCTCAGAAGGTTTCCCCGTCAAGCCCGTTCAGAATGTAGTCCCTCACCACAAGGCGTGCACGATATACAAGCTGTTCTTGCGTAACATGCATACGCTGGGCAGCAGAAACCCGTCCCATTGAGCAATCACGGACACGTCAGGCATCTGATACATACAGTGATTGAAGGACGAACACCCGATAAGGCGCACATGTTCCGGAACCAGGAACCCGTTCTTTCCCGTATCCGCATTGCAGTCCTCCAGAATTGCCTCACAGGATCAGAGCACATCAGCCGGAACATCCTTTCCTTTATGTCCGGGCGCTCCATCCGTCTTCACTGCCGGTCAGGCATTTCTGCGCATCCCGGAACAGACACTGTGCAAACCTGCGGTGTCCTTCCGCGGAAAAATGCACAAGATCCGCACAAAGCGGAATATCCCAGGCATCGGCGTCCGCGTACCATATTCCCATGCGCCGGGCAAGTTTTCCGAACGCTGCGTTCATCCGGAGATTCTCTTCATGGCATGCGCGGAAAAACGGATCTTCCGAAATGCCTCCGGCTGTCCGTCCCACCGGAGGCGGCGCGATGAGGAATACCCGGTCCGGTTCCATCCTGGCACAGAGAAAGCTCAGGAACCGCTCCATCTTTCCGGCGCACGCGCCGGCATCCGGCTTCATGGCAGACAGAAGATCATTGGTACCGAGCATGACGGCAAGCACATCCGATGCGGACAGCCGGCCCGCGAGAGCACGCATGTCCGCCTCATCCCGGGGAAATGCCGGGATTTTCCGCCCGTTCATGCCCAGGGGTACAACCGTCCAGGCCGTTCCCAGCATCTGCTGAAAAATCCAGGTCCAGCGTTCGCGCTCCGGATACCGGTTTTCCAAAGGATCCGCCGGATCAAAACCATAGGTATTGGAATCCCCCCAGATCACGATTTTCCGTGGTTCCCCGCTGCAGACCATGCACATCCACTCCCTTTTCCCTGTCATACACAGGAGAGCCGCTGAACAATCCGTCAGCGGCTCTCCTGTCCTTCAGCCCGGCCATGTGCTCACCATGAGCGGCAGCCAGGGGCCTTATTCCTCGTCCGGCAGGCTTTCATAGATTTCCTTTACTGTGGCATAACTCATCTTGGGCCTGCGGTACATATCCACAATGCCCTTGTTGTTCACGGCTTTCGGACGATGCACTGCCCATTCCTCGGACACCTTGACGTCTGCGAACTGCCAGATATACGCTCCGCTGACCCGCGGCATATGATGCAGTGCCGTGAGCTGTTCCCGGATGATTGCGCTCTGGCGCTCCTCACTCCACTTTACCATACCCATGGGATCATGGAACCCGGCTATGGCACCGGCACCGATCTCCGTGATCAGGATCGGCTTGCCGGAAGCGCCGTTCTCATCCATCCACTGGAAAAGCTTCTCGGCATACTCCGCCGTTTTTTCCGTGGTATACCATCCGGGATAGATATTGAAGGACGCAATGTCCACCAGATCCAGGCAGATATCCTTGAAGAAGCGGCAGGAAGCGAAGGAAATGGGACGGGTGGGATCCAGGGAGCGCAGCTGGGCGATCTGCGTGGCATACACGCCGCGGCCGAACTCCGTCTCGCTCTCGCACTCATTGAGCAGGCCCCAGACATAGATGGAGGGATGGTTTACATGCTGGGCGATCATTTCCTCATTGCAGACCGCACACTGCTTCGCGAACAGCGCGCTGTGGAAAACAGGTTCCGGAAGCGCCCTGGCATGGTTCTCTTCCCACACAAGAATGCCCAGCTCATCGCACAGATCCAGGAATCTGGGATCATTGGGATAATGGCAGGTACGGATGGAGTTGGCGCCCATGTCCAGAATCAGCTGAAGGTCATCCAGCATGGCTTCCACCGGCAGCGAGCACCCGAACTGTCCGTGATCCTCGTGCCGGTTCAGGCCCTTGATCCGGACCTTTTTCCCGTTCAGGAGAATATCCTGGCCGCAGAGCTTCACGGTGCGGAATCCAACCCGGTCCACAAGATCGTCCACAGTCTCGCCGTTCACCGCAAGGCACGCTCTGAGCATATACAGATTGCCCTGACGGATATCCCATTTCATCACATCAGCCACAGGCATGCAGCCTTCTGCGCACACGGTTTCCCCGGCCTCTGCCCGGGGAAGTTCCAGGTTCATGCAAGCACCGGCAACGCTTACGGCTGCGCAGGCCTTTTCCATGGCGGACACGGCTTTCACCCAGACGCGCACGCATGCGTTGAAGGAACCATCTTCATTTTCCGTGGAGTGAAAGGCCATGCGCTCAATAAAGGCCCCGCCGATCTCCTGCATTTCCACAGGACGGTTGATTCCGCCATAGGTCATGTAATCATTGGGCACATGCAGCGTGGATGCCTCACAGTAGCTGTCGTCCACCTGCACGCAGAGATCATGCTCGCCGCTGCGGACATCGGTCAGAAGAATTTCAAAGCCGGTGAACGCGTTGTAGTGCTCCCCGACTTTCTGTCCATCCCAGAAAACCTGGGCGGTATGACTGACGCCCCCGAAGCGGAGCAGTACATTCCCGTCCCGGCACACCTGTACCTTGCGGGCATAGTCCGCCGTCCCGCGGAAACGCGCAAGCGCCGGGATCCGCTCCCACACGCCGGGAACGCCGGCCACGACCGACGTCTTCTTCTCGTCATGGGCCGTAAGCTGCCACATGCCGTCCAGGCTCACCACCGGCCGGATCTCATGTTCTGGAAAAATTCGCTGCATAGTGTTTCCCTCCTGATTTCAGTCCGTTCCTGTCGAGAATGCTGATGATCATCTTTCCGGAAACGGCCCGGATTCTTTCACGGATTTCATGTACTGACTCGGAGACATGCCCACCATTTTCTTGAAAGCATTGGAAAAATAATACTCATTCTTGAAACCGCAGCTCAGCGCAATATCCCGGATGGCGGAGTCCGTATTCATGAAGCTCTTGGCCTTCAGAATCCGTGCGCGCATCAGGTCCTGCCTGGGCGTGGTATCAAAGAACCGCCGGTAGAGAAGAATGAACCGGTTTTCGCTGAGAAAGGCGGATGACGCCATGCCCTTCACGCTCCAGTCCCGCTCCGGTGAAGCATACATTTCCTTGCGCAGGCTCTCCAGGGTCCGGAAATTTCTGGACTGGGTGATATCCTCCGGCGCATCCCAGGGGATCGTATTGCGCGCGATCTGGATGAGAAGCACTTCGATAAGATGATCGATCATCTCGTCCCGGTTCGGCTGATCCACCGAATGCTCATAGATGAGCTCACTGAGCGTGCTCAGTACCGGATTGTTCTTCCGCAGACGGAAAAACGTATTGACCGGTATCTGGTAATTCTGAACCTTCTCCAGCATCCGGGCATCGTCTGATGCCTTGATATGGATGAAATTGTTTCTCAGTTCATTCCAGCCAGGCGCGCAGTAGAGATACCTCGGATGACCGGGCGTATACAGAACACAGGTTCCGGAATCAGCCACGACCAGGGACGTATCCTTCTCATTGAGCAGATGAGGTGTCACCAGCTGTAGAAACACCCAGCAGTCAAACCCGCCGGGAAGTTCATGACAAAAGTCCTTCTGATGCACAGTTTCAATGCCCGAGCTTTTCACAGCATACTGCATCCGCTCACCTCCCCGCACAGAGTAGCATAACTTTCGATTCTTGAAAAGGCCGGAAACATGAATTTTATAAATTTCTTGATTTGTCTCTCGGGCATTTTACTGTTTTTCTGCTTTTCCTACAAGTATTATTTTACAGGTTATCTGGTTATTTTTCAGCTGAAACTGACATGTTTTCAAGCGCTTTATTTGGTATTCCATATTCCATGTTTGAAAGATTATAATTAGCCTTGTTTTTGAAAAAGTGATTTTTTATAATTGTCCATCTATTTTCTGTTTTTCTATGATGCATGTCTGCTGTTAAGATAATCGTGATGATCATCGGTCCGGAGACAACAACAATGGGTTCTGCTGCAAGTATCTTATGAAGGAGGATCTGTTCACATGAGAAAACTGTTTACTCTGCTGCTCGCACTGGCAATCGCTCTGCTGCCCGTCGCATCCTTCGCCATTGATTATCCCATTGAAACAGACAAGACCCTCACCATCTGGCGTGTCTTGGACGGCTCCATTGCCGGCGGCGGATACACCACTTCCAATGACACGCCCGGTTTCAAGGCATGGCAGGAAGGCAGCGGCATCAACGCTGAAATCCGTGAATTCGCTGACAACAACGCTCTGCTGCTCGCGCTCAACGGCGGCACGGAACTCCCCGACATCATCCAGATTACCGCCAACAACTACAAGGGCAACGTCATGGGCATGGTCAATGATGAACTGATCATCGAGATCACCCCTGAGATGTTCGAAGCCTATGCACCTGGCTTCTGGGCCTTCGCTCAGTCCAACCCCATGTACATGGACCTCATGCAGCAGCTCAACGGCAAGGTTTACAGTGCCAGCACCCAGCTCTTTGAGGTCGATTCCATCTATCGCTACTGGCGCGGCTTCTTCTATCGTGAAGACCTTCTGAAGAATGCCGGCTGGGAAGAGTTCCCCGAAACGGCCGATGAGTTCTATGCCTGCCTCAAGGATATCAAGGCTGCCGGCGTCACCACGCCATAAGCTTTCCCAGGAAGGCGTCGGCTACTCCGTGTTCACCGTGTTCAACACCGTTTTCCTGATCATTGCCACGCTCGTCACCCTGTATCCCATGTACTATGTGGTGGTCGCTTCCCTCTCGGATGCCGACGCGCTGGCACGGAATTTCGGGCTTCTCCTCTATCCTCTGGGCAAATGGAACGTTTTCTCCTATGAACTGGTGTTCCGGAACAATTCCGTGCTCTCCGGCTTCCAGAACACATTCTTTGTGCTGTTCATGGGACTTGCCTTCAATATGGTGCTGACCTGTCTGGGCGCGTATCTTCTCTCCCTGCGCGGGTCCATGTTCGCTCGGCCCCTGTCCCTCGTGATCCTTTTCACCATGTACTTCTCAGGCGGCATCGTGCCCGTGTACCTGAATGTCCGCGAGTTCGGCCTGGTGGACAGCCTGTGGTCGCTGATCATTCCCACGGCCATCAATACCTATAACCTTCTGATCATGCGCTCGGCCTTCGCGTCCATACCGGACACACTCTATGAGGCGGCGTGGCTGGACGGCGCGCCGCACTGGAAGATTCTCTCTCAGGTCTATATTCCGCTCAGCGGAGCCACGCTGGCTGTCATGGTGCTGTACTACGGCGTTTCCCACTGGAACTCCTGGTTCAACGCTTCCCTGTACATCTCCGACACCAAAAATACCCGCTGTAGCTGGTGCTGCGCCAGATCCTGATTCTGAATCAGAATTCAGACCTGAGCGCATCCGTCACGGACCTCGGCGAACTGGCCAAGTATTCCGATTCCGTCAAGTATGCGCTGATCGTTGTTTCCTCCGCCCCCATCCTGGAGACCATGAGGGAAGGATGCCGCGCCGGAGCCTTCGTCCTCCGGCTACCCCGCCCGAACGGCACGGCGCGGACATGGTGGATGGACGAGCCTGACGCCCAGGCCATGGCCGACGCGGCCATGGAACTCT